>JBGSLE010000272.1:0-8325 GCA_041740875.1 Pontiella sp.
GCGAAACCGTGGCGGACCTGGGGTGCGGGGAGGGGGCTCTGACGCTCCTGCTGGCCCGTTTTTCCCAAAAGGTGGTGGCGTTCGACCAGTCGGAAAAAATGCTCGGATTGGTGGCGGAACAGGCGGCGGAGCAGGGATTGCCCGATCGGCTCGATTTGCGGATCGGCAACCTGGAGACCCTCGAACTGGCCGCAGGCGCGTTCGACGCGGTATTCATCAGCCAGTCGCTGCACCACACCTCGAACCCGGAGGAGGTGCTCCGCATGGCGGCGCGCGGCCTCAAGCCCGGCGGTCGGCTCGTGGTGCTCGACCTTGTGCGGCACGAGCATGAATGGACGCGCGAGCAGTGGGCCGACCAGTGGCTGGGCTTCGACCCCATCGAGATGCGCGAATGGCTGTTGCGGGCGGGCCTCGAACCGCTGGCGCTCGACTCGCTACCCGGCGCCACGCCCGACCTCTCCGTCCTCATCGTGGTGGGGCGGAAAGGGTGAACTGAAACCTGAAACCTGAAACGTGAAACCAGCAATCGGAAATCAAAAATCTAAAAATCAAAAATAGAAACGGAGACTGTCGCCATGTCGGATAAGAAAAAAGCAAAGAAGCAAGAGAACCAGGACTATGTCGTCGCCGATCTTTCGCTGGCCGAATTCGGCCGCAAGGAGATGGAGCTGGCGGAATATGAAATGCCGGGGCTGATGGCCCTGCGCGAAAAATACGGCAAGGAGAAGCCGCTCAAGGGCGCGCACATCACCGGATCGCTCCACATGACGATCCAGACCGCGATGCTGATCGAGACCTTGCAGCAACTCGGCGCGCAGGTGCGCTGGGCGAGCTGCAACATATTCTCCACCCAGGACCACGCCGCCGCCGCGATCGCCAAGACCGGCACGCCGGTCTTCGCGAAGAAGGGCGAAACGCTGGAGGAATACTGGGACTACACCGACCGCATCCTCGACTGGGGCAACGGCGCCGGCCCGAACATGATCCTCGACGACGGCGGCGACGCCACCCTCTTCGTCCTGCTGGGCGTCAAGGCCGAGCAGGATCCGTCGATCCTCGACAAGAAGCCCGGCAGCGTCGAAGAGGGCATCCTCTACGCCCAGCTCAAGAAGGCCCTGAAAAAGGATCCGTCCCGCTTCTCGCGCATCGTCAAGGAGATCAAGGGTGTTTCCGAAGAGACGACCACGGGCGTACACCGCCTCTACCAGCTCCACGCCAAGGGCGAGCTGCTCTTCCCGGCCTTCAACGTCAACGACTCCGTCACCAAGTCCAAGTTCGACAACCTCTACGGCTGCCGCCACTCGCTCGTCGACAGCATCATGCGCGCAACCGACGTCATGCTTTCGGGCAAGGTGGCCGTCGTGGCCGGCTACGGCGACGTCGGCAAGGGCAGTTGCCAGTCGCTCAAGGGTCAAGGCGCGCGCATCGTCGTCACCGAAATCGACCCCATCTGCGCGCTGCAGGCGGCGATGGAAGGCTACACCGTCATGGCGATGGACGATGCCTGCAAGATCGGCGATATCTTCGTCACCACCACCGGCTGCTGCGATGTCATCACCGAAGAGCACATGAAGCGGATGAAGGACATGGCCATCGTCTGCAACATTGGTCACTTCGACTCCGAGATCCAGATCGAGAAGATGAAGAAATACAAGTGGACCAACATTAAGCCGCAGGTCGACAAGATCACCAAGAAGGACGGCAAGAGCATCATCCTGCTGGCCGAAGGCCGCCTTGTGAACCTCGGCTGCGCCACCGGCCACCCGAGCTTCGTGATGAGCAACAGCTTCACCAACCAGGTCTTGGCCCAGATGGAACTCTTCTGCAATCCCGGCAAATATCCGGTCGGCGTCTACACCCTGCCGAAACTGCTCGACGAGGAAGTCGCCCGCCTGCACCTCGAAAAGATCGGCGTCAAGCTCGACGCGCTCTCCAAGAAGCAGGCCAAATACCTCGGCATCCCGCAGGATGGCCCCTTCAAGCCCGAGCACTACCGCTACTAGGCACACTTAAAAACAGCGAAAGGGCGGCCATCGGCCGCCCTTTTTGCTGTTCGGCATATAGCAAGAAACGGTTGACGATTCATTCGGACTGCCGAAACCGGATTGTTGATAAGTTTGGGGAATCGGGGGACATTTTTCGGGAGTTTTTCAACCTATGGCGTTTCTGCTTTTTTCGTGGTAGCGGTTGGCGGCTTATCGGTCAGTGGTGCCAGTCCGGCATCCCGCCGGATGGATTCGATGTCGAGTTCGGAAATCCAGTCGGGAAGGTTTTCCCATACGGAATGGAATCCAAAGCCGCCCTCGGTCATTTCCCGGATCGCTTCTTCCTTCGTCCAGCCTTGAACGACGATTTGGTAGATGGCGCACATTGTTCCGGTACGATCCGCGCCGTGTTGGCAGTGAACGAGAACCGGTGTCCGCTTGGGATCGGTGACAATTTTTAGAAATCGTACAACCTCTTCCCGTTCCGGATGCCACGCCTTCATATAGATGTGCTCATATGCCAAGCCGGTCGATCCGATTTCGTTCCCGTCGGAATGAAAGGAGCGCAGATTGATTACGGTCTTGATGCCCATCTGTTTGAGATTTGCCATGCCTTCCTCTGTAGGCTGGGCGCTTCGGTAAAGGTTCGCATCGATCTGGTGAAGGTTGGGAACACCGGGGAGATCAGTGGGGCGTGCCCAGCATGCAGGGCGATCGGAAGAAAAGCCGGTGTATGCAAACAACACGCTTGCGGTCAGGAAAGCGGACCGTTTCATGAGATGCCTCGTTGTCTTTATGATAAATCCTTTCGCATTCACTGCGGATCAGCGTTGGTTTTCGTCTTGGAAGGCGACCTTGGCGATGTGGGGGAGTTCGCGGTAGAGGTTGTCGAAGTCGAGGCCGTAGCCGACGACAAAATGGTCGCCGATGGGGAAGCCGGCGAAGTCGGCCTCGAGCTCGACGGAGCGGTGGGCCTGTTTGTCGAGCAGGACGCAGGTGCGCACGGAGCGGGCGCCGCGTTCGAGCAACAGTTTTTTGGTGAAGGCGAGGGTGCGGCCGGTGTCGAGTATGTCGTCGACGAGCAGGACGTCGGCGCCTTGGATATCCTCGCGGAGGTCGTGGACGATGCAGACCATCCCCGACGATTCGGTACCGGAGCCGTAGCTGGAGAGAGTAAGGAAGTCGATGCGCGGATGGACGCCGTGGCGGTGGAAGCTGCGCATCAAATCGGCCAGGAACATGAAGCTGCCCTTGAGGATGCCGATCACGACGAGGTTGCCGCATTCGGCGGTGGCGGAGATTTCATCGACCAGCCCATCGACGCGCCGGGCGATGGCGGTTTTATCGATCAGGATTTCTTTTACATCGTGCGTTCTCATGGGATAGCCTCCGCGCTTTCGGGAAGGTAGAACAACGAGGGGTTCTACAAAATGATTTTTGGACTAAATAATTGAGGGGCGAGTGAGGCGTGATGAGTGACGGGTGACGATTGAGGCGTGATGGGAGAAGGGTGACGATTGAGGCGTGAAAGAGAAAGCCACTCCTCACGGATCACGCCTCACGTCTCGCCTCTCACGCCTCACGAATCACTTTTCACTCTGCACGTCAAAACGGAGATTTGATTCATGAAGGTACGTACACGGTTTGCACCCAGCCCGACGGGCCATGTCCACATTGGCAACATGCGCGCGGCGATCTACAACTGGCTTTTTGCGCGGCACCACGGCGGCGAGTTTTTGCTGCGCGTCGAGGATACCGACCGCGAGCGTTCGACCCCGGAGGCGATCCGCACGCTGCTGGCGGCGATGGAGTGGCTGGGGCTGGATTTCGACGGCGAGGCGCTCTACCAAAGCACCCGCCAGGCGGCCCATGTGGCGGCGGCCGAAACGCTGCTGGCCAAGGGGCATGCCTACAAGGAGGACAAGGGCGGAACGGGGCAGGGCGAGTGCATCGTCTTCAAGATGCCGGGCACGGATGTTTCGTTCGAGGACGGCATCAAGGGTACGCTCTCTAAGGCGGCGGACGACATGCAGGATTTCGTGATCGTCCGCTCCAACGGTACCCCGGTGTTCCATCTGGCCAACGTCCTCGACGACATCGAGCAGCGGGTGACGCATGTCATCCGCGGCGACGACCATGTCGAAAACACCTACCGCCACATCGCGCTCTACCAAGCGCTGGGGGCGGACGTTCCCCAATTTGCCCACCTGCCGATGATCGTGAACGCCCAGGGCAAGCCCTATTCCAAGCGCGACGGCGACGCCTTTGTGGGCGACTTCCGCGAGAAGGGCTTCCTGCCCGAGGCGCTTTTCAACTATCTCGCCCTGCTCGGCTGGTCGCCCGGCGACGATCGCGAGGTGATGGCGCGCGAGGAGATGGTTGCGGCGTTCGACCTCGCCCGCTGCCAGTCGTCGCCCGCGCAGGTGGATCTGCGCAAGCTGACGTGGATGAACGGCGAATACATGCTCAAATTGCCCGTCGAGGAGTTCGAGTCGATCTGCTTCGGCGCGCTGGACCAGGCCGGGATCGGCGCGGAGCCGGAATATGCGCGGCGCGTCTTCGCGCTGGTGCGCGAGCGGGTAAAAACCGTGGCCGACGTGGTTCCGATGGTGGCCTGCTTCTTTACCGAGGATTTCGGATTCGACGAAAAGGCGGTCGCCAAGAAGCTCCAGAAGGAGGGCGTGGCCGGTATTCTCGGTCAGGTAGGCGAGTTGTTGCGCGTCCTGCCGGCCTTCGATGCCGCCGATATTGACCAAGCACTGCATCGGTTCGTCGAACAATCCGGACTTGGGTTTGGCGCGGTGATGCCGCCGATGCGTATTGCCGTTTCGGGACAGCAGTCCGGCCCCGATCTGGCCCCGATCCTCGCCGTGCTCGGACGTGAACGGGTGCTGGCGCGGATCGATCGCGCCGTTGAGCGTTTCCTGGTCTAGTCTGGGGCGGAAGAATCGAGGGGGATGGTGACGGAGGTGGCGGGTTTGGCGAGTGTGGTTTGGATCGTCTGCTCTTTTTCCTCGAAGCGGGCGGTGATGCAATAATCGCCGAGGAATCCGCGAATATGGCCGGTACCGTCGGGGCCGGTGGTGATCGTGGCATCCGTCCACCATTGATTGTAAATCAGATCCTGCCAGGCCTTGAGGTTGGGTTTTGCGGTCCAGTCGGTGCGAAAGAGGGCGCCGTCGGGCTGCCACATTTCTTTCTCCCAGAACCCCCAGACCGTATAGGCTTCCGTGGCCGGATGGCTGAAGACGGCGGTGAGAAAGTCGCGGGTGTATTGGGCCTGCCCCGCTTCATCGCGGGTATTGATGTCAAACTCGGTGATCTGGATGGGTTTGCCAAACGCGGCGAATCGGTCGAGGATGCGAAGCACGGTTTCGGGATTGGTGAGGGCTTCGTCGAAGTGGCCCTGCATGCCGATAACGTCGGGAGCCTGTCCTGCGTCGATCAGATATTGAATCCAATCCGCATAGTGATCCTGCTCGGCTTGCGTCGCCCCGCTGCGCGTTAGAATGGTATTTTCATTGATGGCCATTTTTGAATTGGGGGCGTGTTCGCGGGCGACTTTAAACCACTCCACCACGGCATCCCGTCCGAGCAGGCTGTGGATTTCGGTCAGGTGCCGCAGTTCGTTGCAGACATCATATTCTGCGAAGCCGAACGCTTTGGTCGCTTCGGTAGCTTCCACCACTTGATCCAGCAGGCGTTGTCGCAACGCGGGCGGATTATTGGTTAACGAGCGGACTTCGGCGGGAAGGAATTCCCAACCGGGATAGAGGATGCAGTGGCCGCGGGTGGTCAGGTGTTGCTCTTTTGCCCACTGCGCGGTTTCGAGATATTCCGCCCGGATCTTGGGATTGGCCCAGCCCCAGTCGGCCCAGTAGATTGGGGTGGTGCAGCGGTTAAACAGCGTTTGGGTCCAGTGGCGAAGCTGATCGGCATCGGCACCTTTGTCTGATGCGGGGCGATAGTCCAGGAAGGTGCCGAAACCATATGCATGGCGTTGCATGTTGACCTGAACCTTGGCCCCGTTAACCGGCTTGCCGTTGCGGTCCACCACGCGGATGGACAGATCCGCTTTACGATGGGTTTCAATCCGTTCCGCCGCCGCCTTGCGCCACGCGGCATCCGCCTCCTGACCGGGATAAATGAGGGCGGTAACGGGTAATTGGGTTTCGTCCACTTGCGTCCCCAGATTCAACAGAGAGATTTCGCTGAACTCCAGCGTTTGTGGCTGAAGTCCCAAATGAATGCTGATGCCGTATCCGTCTGGCTGCGCATCGCGCTCCGCCTTTCCGTGGAGATAAATCGTCCGCCACTCTTTGCCGACGACCACATCCGTTGAGCAGATGGATTGCCAATCCGGCACCGTGGATTGGACATGGGCCGAAAACGTTCCGATTCCGGTCGGGCTTTCCACACAGCGAACGTGAATGCTGCCCAGCAGATGCTCTCCCGTCTTCAGCGGTAGCAGGTTGGGCGGGGTTTGGAGCTGAACATCCCACGGAACCGGAGTGAGCCTGTAGACCTCCGCACGAATCACCTGCCCGGTGGCCTTTGACGAACTGTTGGTCACCGAAAACAGCCCGTTCGATGCATCTGCATACCCGTTGAACGCATGCAGCCCGGCCTTGCCGAACACCGACTCTCCCGGCGGGACGGCTGCCGCAGTTGCAACCATGGAACTGGAGAGCGCCCACACCGATACCAGCGCGCAAATGAATCTGAGTATGCGGAAGTTCATACGTATGCCTCGTTGAGTGTCGGCATCCAATAAAACACCGGAAAGAGGATTTGGCAAGCGAGCCAATATGCCGCCAGGGCGCAAGTCACACCATGTTCACAAGTAGGCGCGGGAGTTGGGATCGGCCACGACCTGCGTCGGCGCCGGGCCAGCGAAGGAGTGCGAGAAGCCAAAATCCGGTTGCGGTGCCCCGCTTGGTCGTGCAGATTCAGCCTGTTGTAAGGGGCGGCGCGCTCGCCAGGGATTTGCATGAATGTTTTCGCCACCATTTTGGCAGAGCTGGACCTGCGGCAGGCATGGCCGCTGGTTGTGGTGCTCCAGCTGGTTGTCCTGGTGCTGCTGGTTGCGGTGCTCCTGCGCAACCGCACGCTGAAGCGGCGGCTGGAAAACCAGGCGCTCCAACTCGACCGGGAACTCCGGCGGCGCTCCACGACCGAACACGCACGCGAAGAGCGGCTGCGCGATTCCGAGGCGAACATCGCCATGCTCGTGAGCATGAACGAGGATACGCAGGAGGCGCGCGACAACCTGGAAAAGGCCAATGCGCAGCTGCGCGCCTCCATCGAGCGGGCCAACCGGCTGGCGATCGAGGCGCAGGCCGCCAACATTGCCAAAAGCGAATTCCTCGCCAACATGAGCCATGAAATCCGCACCCCGATGAACGGCATCATCGGCGTCAGCAACCTGCTGCTGGACATGGAGCTGGGCGAGGATCAACGGGAGCTGGCGGAAACCATCTACAAAAGCGGCAAGGCGCTGCTCTCCATCGTCAACGACGTACTCGACTTTTCCAAGATCGAGGCCGGCCAGATGCAGGTCGAGGTGCGGGATTTCGACCTCAAGGGCGTGGTCGACGACATCCACGCCATCCTGGCGCTGCAGGCCCGGCAAAAGGGGGTCCAGCTGGAGGTGCGGATCGAAGACCGGGTGCCTGCCCGGTTGCGCGGCGATGTCGGGCGGCTGCGCCAGGTCCTGACCAACCTAGCGGGCAACGCCATCAAGTTTACCGAACGTGGCGCGGTGGAGCTGCACGTGGCGCTGGCCGACCACCACAGCGACCATGTCCATATCCGCTTCGAGGTGCGCGATACGGGGATCGGCATCGAACCGCAGCATCTGTCGCACATTTTCCAGGCGTTCCAGCAGCTCGATGCCTCGACGTCGCGCAAATATGGCGGCACCGGGCTGGGGCTGGCCATCTGCAAGCAGCTGGTGGAGATGATGGGCGGGGAGATCGGCGCAACGAGCCGCCCCGGCGAGGGATCGGTGTTTTGGTTCGAGCTTCCGGTCAACCTCCAGGAATCGGTCCGGCAGGCCCCGCCCGGTTTGCCGGCGACGACCCGCCAACGCCATGACGACGACGCCGACGCCACGCGCGACCTGCTTGTCGATACGCGAGAACGCATCCTGGCGATAGGCCGCACGATGCGCGTGCTGGTGGTCGAGGACAACCTGGTCAACCAGACGGTCGCGGTGCGTACCCTTTCGAAGCTGGGCTGCTTCGCCGAGGCGGCGCGGGATGGCGGGGAAGCCCTCGAACGGGTGGCGAAGGCCGACTACGACCTCTGCTTCATGGATGTCCAGATGCCCGTCATGGAC
>JBGSLE010000273.1:0-7029 GCA_041740875.1 Pontiella sp.
TGCATCGCAACCAGGAGGCTCCCATGAACGTGTTGGTTTGTTTTGCGGCGGCTGCACTCGCCTACCCCATCGTCGATACCGGCCAAACCCAGGCTCACGGCAAGCCATCCGGGCAGGATGCGCACTACGCCGGGAACCAACCGGCCTACCACGCCAATGGCAACGGCACGGTCTCGGATCGCGTGACCGGGTTGATGTGGACAGAGGATCCCGGCGAAAAGAAAACCTTTGAAGCGGCGGTGCGGGATGCCGCCCAATGCCGCACCGGCGGCTACACGGACTGGCGGATGCCGACCATCAAGGAACTCTATTCCCTGATCGATTTCTCCGGGATCGATCCCGATCCGCGCAGTACGGACGCTTCCGGGCTCAAGCCGTTCATCGATGCCTCCGTGTTCGTGTTCGAATATGGAAAAGAGGCTGCCGGCGAGCGCATCATCGACGCGCAGTTTGCCTCCGGCACCAAATATGGTGGCACCACCATGGGCGGGAGCGAAACGGTGTTCGGCGTCAACTTTGCCGACGGGCGCATCAAGGGCTATCCCATCGAAAGCCCGCGCGGCAAAAAAACCTTTTACGTGCTCTATGTCCGGGGGAACCCCGACTACGGAAAAAACCGGTTCAAGGACAACGAAGACGGCACCATTACCGACGAGGCCACCGGGTTGATGTGGATGAAGGCCGACAGCGGCAAGGGCTTGGATTGGCCCGATGCGCTGGCCTATGCCGAAAAACTCGAACTCGCCGGCCTTTCGGATTGGCGGCTACCGAATGCCAAGGAGCTGCAAAGCATCGTCGATTACTCCCGTTCGCCCGACACCACCAGCTCCGCCGCGGCCGATCCCTTTTTTGACTGCACGCCGATGACCAACGAAGGCGGCAAAAAGGATTTCGCCCACTATTGGACCGGCACCAGCCACCTCAACACCCGAGGCGAGGAAACGGCGGTCTATGTCGCCTTCGGGCGCGCGCTGGGCTGGATGCCCGACCGCCGCACCGGGGAAAAGACGCTGATGGACGTGCATGGCGCGGGCGCGCAACGATCCGACCCCAAGACGGGCGATGCCAAGCGGTTCCCCTACGGACGAGGGCCGCAGGGCGACGTCATCCGGATTGAAAACATGGTGCGTTGCGTGCGCGGCGGCGCCTAGTCGCGGCTGGAAGAGCGCCCGTAGAAATGCTTGTAGAGGTGCTCCCTGACCGGATCAAGGCCCTCTTCGAGTTCGGCGGAAATCTCGTAGACGAATTCGCCGGTTCGTTCGCGGAACTCCTTGAGGAATTCCCCGACGCCGGGCGAATCCATCTTGTTGGCGACCACCATGTAGGGCGTGCAGGAAAGCTCCTCGCGATGGAGGCGCAGCTCCTCGCGCAGGTGGAGGAAATCGTCGGACGGATTGCGCTCGTCGGTGCCGGCCATGTCGATCACGAAGATCAGGAAGCGGGAGCGCTCGATATGGCGCAGGAAGTAGTGGCCCAACCCCACGCCGTTGTGGGCGCCGTCGATCAGTCCCGGAATGTCGGCGATGCGCAGGCGGTTGAAATTGGCAAACTCCATGGTTCCGATGATGGGATTGAGCGTGGTGAAGGGATAGGGCGCAATCTTCGGATGCGCATGGGTCAGCTTGCTGAGCAGGGTTGATTTGCCGGCGTTGGGGAAGCCGACCAATCCGACGTCGGCGATCAGCTTGAGTTCCAGCCAGAAGGATTTTTCCTCGCCCAAGGTGCCTTCGGTGAACTGGACGGGCGTCTGGTTCGTGGAGCTTTTGAAATGGATGTTCCCGATGCCGCCCTTGCCGCCCTTGGCCACGACCAGCTCTTCGCCGTGTTCGATCAATTCGCCGAAGAAATCGCCGGATTCGCCATCAAAGACCACCGTTCCGGGCGGCACTTTGGCGACGCAGTCGGCACCGTTCCGGCCGTGGCATTGCGCCCCCATGCCCTGCTGGGCATGTTCGGCCCGCTGGTGCGGCTGGTAGAACATCGGAAGCAGGGAATCCTCGTTGGCATCGCAACGAAGGATCACGGAGCCCCCGTTCCCGCCGTCGCCGCCGTCGGGGCCGCCGTGGGGAATGAATTTTTCGCGGCGAAACGATACGCACCCGTTCCCGCCATTGCCGGCGCGGGTGTAGATCTTGACCCGATCCTTGAAGACAACGTGTTTCATAGGGAACCGTGCGCAGTGCCTGCGGGTGGATGGCCTCGGCGAAAAAAGAAAAGGCGGGGTTTTCCCCGCCTTGGCGTATCTGGCTTAGACAAAACTAGGCCGTGGCGGCTACGCGGATATGCACCTTGCGCTGGGCCTTGTCGAACTCGACCACGCCATCCTTCAGGGCGAACAGCGTATAGTCGCGGCCGCAACCGACGTTCACACCGGGATGGAACCTGGTGCCGACCTGGCGAACCAAGATGCTGCCGGCGGTGACCTGCTGGCCGCCAAAACGCTTGACGCCGCGACGCTGCGAATTGCTGTCGCGACCGTTGGTGGATGATCCTTGTCCTTTTTTATGAGCCATGACGAACCTCCTGCAAAACTATGCTGTGATTGCTTCCACTTTGATCTTGGTCAGATCCTGGCGATGACCGATTTTCCGGCGGTATCCCTTGCGGCGCTTTTTCTTGAAGGAATAAATCTTCTTGCCGCGCAGGTTTTCAACCACCGAAGCCGTGACCTTCGCGCCGGAAACCACCGGCTTGCCCAGCACCAGTTCACTGCCATTCGAGACCGCCAACGCGTCGAATTCGACATTGGCGCCTTCGTCGGCCACAAGCAGTTCCACGTCAAGGATATCGCCTTGCCGGACGATATACTGCTTACCGCCGGTTTCAATTACCGCATATGCTTCCATAAACAACCTCGATACCCCGATATAGGGCTTTGTTCAAAAAAATCAAGGGGCGGAAACTACGGAATCGACCACCTACTGTCAACACCAATTCCTGCGCAAATCTTGCGCAGCAAAAACAGGCGGCATCCCGGCCTTCCCATCCCATCGCGAATATGCCATACAGCCTAAAACCCCGGAGGTGGCCATGGCGATGTGCAAACAGGCGGCAACACTGGTTTTGGCGGGATCGATGATTGCCTTTTCTGGTTGCGGGAAAAAGGGCAGGCCGATGGATATCGACGCCGTGCTGGCCAACCGGCTGGTCGATGCCGATGGCCGCGAAGTGCCCGTCGAGGGGCTCATGAACGCCGACTATTTCCTGCTCTATTTTTCGGCCCACTGGTGTCCGCCCTGCCAGGCGTTCACCCCTCGCCTGGTGGAATTCCACCAGAACCATGGCGGCGGAAGGATTTTCCATACCTTTCTGGTCAGCAGCGACAAGAGCGAGGCGGCCATGCTCGGGTACATGCGCGAAACCCGCATGCCATGGGCCGCCGTCCGATACGGCTCCGACGCCTCCCACCAGCTGAAAGCAAACTATGCCGGCAGCGGAATCCCCTGCCTGGTGCTCATCGACCGCAGCGGCCACGTGCTCGCCGACAGCTATGCCGGCAAACGCTACCTCGGCCCGCAAACCGTGCTGAACGATCTGGAAAAACGGCTCGCCGCGCGGAAATCCGACCCTCCCGGCGTTTCGCCGGCAACCAAGGAACCCCTGCCAACGCCCGGTCCGCTTGCGCGACGATACAAGATCGAGGGCTTTGGCAAAACCGGCACCTGCGGGTTCGTGATGATCAACGGGCAGATGTTCTCCAAGGGCGACGAACTCGAAACCGGCGCAATTGTCGAGGAAGTCACCGGAACCTATGTCGAAATCTCCTTCGAAGGAAACCGCTACCGCCTCGCGCCATGACAAAAAACAAAAACACAACGTTGACACCCCGGAAACGAACCTCTATAAAAACCGCTCTTTTTCCGGGGGATTAGCTCAGCTGGGAGAGCGCTTGAATGGCATTCAAGAGGTCGTCGGTTCGATCCCGATATCCTCCACCACCTTATAACAGCCCGGCCCCGTGGCCGGGCTGTTTTTTTGAACGTTTTCGCCATGCAGGGTCTAATGACCTACCAACAACTCCCTGATAAAACATGATCCCTTCCGGGACTTGTTTTTCGGCGCATGGTCTCCCCCTTCCATGCGCCGTTTTTATTTGGCCACCATCCTGCCGCGCGCCTCAACACGGAACAGAACCGGGCTGGAATATTCCGGAAAACCTGATAGCTTGGCGGCGATTTCGTTCCATCACCCACAAAAATTCAACCAAGGATATCCATGAAACCCACCTTGATCGTCATGGCCGCCGGCATGGGCAGCCGCTACGGCGGCCTGAAGCAGATCGATCCGCTCGGCCCCAACGGCGAAACCCTGCTCGAATATTCCATCCACGACGCCATCCGCGCCGGTTTCGGCAAGGCCGTCTTCGTGATCCGCACCGAGTTCGAGCGCGAGTTCAAGGAGCAGGTCGGCCAGCGGTTCGAAGGCCGGATCGATGTCAGCTACGCCTTCCAGGCGCTGGAAAACCTGCCGCTGGGCTTCTCGGTTCCGGAAGGGCGCACCAAGCCTTGGGGCACCGGTCAAGCGGTTCTGGCCTGCCAAAACCTTGTCAACGAACCGTTTACCGTGCAGAACGCCGATGATTTCTATGGCGCCGACGCCTACCGAACCATGGCCCGCCAGCTCTCCCGCATGCCGGAGGATGAAAGTTGCATGGTCGGCTACCTGGTGCGCAACACCCTTTCGCCCCACGGATCGGTATCACGGGGCGTCTGCGCCACCGCCCATGGTTATCTGACCGGCATTGCCGAACGCCTGCGCATCGAGCCCGACGCCTCGGGAAAGATCCGGTATTTCGAGGGCGATACGCCCGTGGCCATGACGGGCGATGAAATCTGCTCCATGAACTTCTGGGGGTTCCACCCCGCCCTATTCCAGACGCTGGAGGCCGGATTCGCGGCTTTTTTGAGGGAAAAAGGTCGCGAATTGAAATCCGAGTGGTACATCCCGGACATTGTCGACTCGATGATCCGCCGCGGCCAAACCCGGATCAGGGTACTTAGCAGCGACAGCAAATGGTTCGGGGTCACCTATCCAGAGGACCGGCCTTCCGTCGTTGCCGCCCTCAAGGCCATGCACGGCAACGGAACCTATCCGCCCAGGCTTTGGGATTAGCGAAACACCGGTAAATAGCCCGGGTTTACACACCATTGAGCGTGGAAAATGGGCTTCATTTTTTTTAATGAAAACATTGAACAAATCCCGCCACCCGTGTCTAATGCCCCATCGATTGAACATTTGATTTAAAAATGGGGCTCGTTGTTGGGTTCCTGTTTTCCGGCGCATGGTTTCCCTCCTCTTTTCCATGCGCCGGTTTTTTTTGCCCTCCACACCAAATTTCCAGTGAGCCAACGCCCTTTATCGGCAAGGGCTGCGGCCACGAAAAAAGGCGCCCCGTCCGGGACGCCTTTTCGCTATCCGGTGGCCGGAGGGCTACCAGAAGATGACGTACAACGCAACCGTCAGGGCGCAAACACCGAGACCCCAGATCAACGCCCCCTTGGAAGAGGTCAGATCCATAGTGGTGTTGTGCGCGAACACCACCCGCTCCTGCTTACAAACGAGGCCATAGACGGTCATGATGACCAATACGGCGATCAGCGAGTAGGACATGCTGTAGAGGAAGTGCATTTCCGGATATACGGTCGTGAGGATCCCATAGATGATGGGATTGGCGACCAACCCGATCACCCCGGCCCACTGCGCGGAGGTGCGGTTAAACAGTCCATAGATGAAAACCGCCAGAATGCCGGTGGAGACATAGCCCTGGAATTTCTGGATGAATTCAAAAACGCTCTGGTTGTTGGCCAGCATCGGGGCCACCACGCAACCCACCACCACAAACACGCCGATGAAGATACGACCCATCGTAACCAGCCTAAACTGGGAGGCCTTGCGGTCGATGTAGCGCTGGTAGACATCCATGGTCAACAGCGTGGACGCCGCGTTCAGCACGGCCGCCAGCGACGAGACGATGGCTCCCAGCAGCGCCGCGATGACGAACCCGAGAATCCCCTTGTTCTGGGGGATGAGGCGGGTGATCAAAAGCCCCAGGGCCGAATCGTATTTGTAGGATTTCAGCTCGACGGCCTTGACCGCACCGCCACCGGCGCGCACCGTGACCGATTCGTTGTAGGCCGTGATTTCGGCGGCCTTTTCGGGATTGGCCAACTCCCACTTGGCATCCATCTTAAAGATTGTGGTGGAGGCCGGATCGGCCGCCGCTTGCACGTAAGGCGCAAGATGGTCGCCGGCGCTCTTCTCCATGTCCTTGCTGAACAGGTTGAAGGCGATGATGCCCGGAATGACGATCACAAAAGGAATGACCAGCTTGAGGCCGGCCGCGAGCACCAAGCCTTTTTGGCCTTCCGCCAGCGAGGCGGAGCCGAGGATGCGCTGGGTGATGTACTGGTTGAGCCCCCAGTAATAAAAGTTGGGAATCCAGATGCCTAGCAGCAGGATCGGCCACGGCATGGTCGGGTTGCTGCCCATGTGCATGGCGGTTCCATTCAGCGTGTTGAATTTTTCAATGGTGCCAGCGCCTTGATCGACCACCGCCTTGGCGCCCGTCGCCGCAACCAGCTCCGCCACATCGGTGGTGCCCAAGGCATGCACGGCATAATAGGTGATGACGCCGCCGCCGATGATCAGGGCGGAGCCCTGGATCAAGTCGGCCCACGCGCAGGCCTTCAAGCCGCCAACCGCCACATAGATCGCCGCCATCGCGCCCAGCGCCCAGCAACATCCGGCCAAGGAGAGGTTCACATCGTACGAAACCATCAGCTCCTTGAGGGTGAGCGCACCGGCATAAATCACACCGATCAAGCTGACCCCGATGAGAATCAGCATCATCGAAACCGTCATGAACAGGCGGGCCCAATGGTTGTAGCGCAACTCAAGGAACTCGGGGATGGTGGTGATGCCGGAGCGCAGGAAGTATGGCAGGAGCGCAAACGCAACCACCACCAGCGTGATCGCCGCAATCCATTCCCAGCTGGAGACCGAGAGCCCGTAAAGTCCGGCGCCCTGGCT
>JBGSLE010000274.1:0-3311 GCA_041740875.1 Pontiella sp.
CGCCCGGACCAGCGAACCGGTGCGCGAAGGGGCGGTCGCCATGCTCGGCCCGTTCATCGACACCATTGTCGTCTGCTCCATGACCGCGCTGGTGATCCTCGCCACCGGGGCGCACCACAGCGGCTACGACGGCGGGGCGCTGACCGCCCACGCCTTCGGGAAGGGGTTGTTCGGCTGCGGCCCCTACGTCGTCGGGCTCGGGCTGGTCTTTTTCGCCTATTCGACGCTGATCGCGTGGTCGTACTATGGCGACCGCTGCGCGGAATACCTCTTTGGCGAGCGGGCGATCCCGGTCTACCGCTGGATCTATATCGGCTGCATCACCATCGGCGCGGTCGGCGGGCTGCGGGTCATTTGGACCATCGCCGACATCTTCAACGCGCTCATGGCCATCCCCAACCTGATCGGGCTGCTCCTGCTTTCGGGCACCGTCGCCGAGGAAACCAAGCGCTACTGCGCACGGCGCAAGGCCGGGGAATTCGACCGCCGCTGAGACCGCCTACTTCCCGTCCAGGCCAAACTTGGGATGGTACGGGCCGTAGAGCAATCCCCGGTTGGGCGTGGTCAGCAGCTGGGCATTGGCTTGGCCGGCGATGCCGTGCGCCTTGTCGGTGCTGGAGGCGACGACCTGGTTGACGGCCGAGGAGACCAACATGCCGATGATGCCGCCGCCGGAGTTCTGGCTGCCGCTGACGCGGACATCGACGTGCCCCGTCCAGAGCAGGTCGCCGCTCTCCACGTCCACCAGCCGCGCGCCGAGGCGGACGATGGTGGAGCTGTCGAGGATGGAATACTTGGTGCCGTACTCCTCGACCGACATGTAGAGGATCGCATCGGGGTGGATGATTTCGTCGATCTTGTTGAGCGGCACCTGGTGCATCTCGTACGCGGTCGGCAATCCGTTCTCCTTCATGAGGAGGTCGATGACCGCGACGGGAAAGACATAGTAGCCCATTTCGGCCAGCGGCCTTGTGACGGTGGAAAGCACGCCGTAGGTGGCCTTGACGTCGAGGCTCTGGTTGAGGGGCGGCAGCACCAGCACCGATTTGGGCTGGTGGTTGAGGAAGGCGGTGTAGTCTTTTTTCTGCGTGGCGCAGCCGGCCAGCAACACAAGGGCGGCGGCGCCCCCCAGCAACACAATGGGTTTATGCATGGCTATCCCTCAAGTTTCTTGATGAAGCGGTCCATGAGCACCGCCGATTCCGGAAAGGCCGCCTTTTCCGATTCGAAGGCGCGGCGGGCGAGATCGAGCTTTCCGAGCTGGAAGTAGAGGTGGCCGAGATGCGCCTGGAAGCCGGGCGGCACCGGGCGGCCGGCCGAGCGGGCGCGTTCGAAATCGGCCTCCAGGTCCTCCACCTGCTTTTCGGCGGTGGCCTTGTCGGGGACGATGTACATGTCGTACACGTTCTGCTCGTAGCTGCCCCAATAGTAGAGCGGTTTCTGGCTGGTGCAGCCGGCGAGCGCCAGCGCGGCCGCCAGGCCGGCGAAAAGAAACGCAGGTTTCATCTTATTTCCGTCCCCTTCTTTTTTTCAGAACTGTTTTTCTAACACCCGCTGCGCTCAAGGCACGAAGATCACCAAGATTGGAGCTCTTGGTGCCTTTGTGTTCGCTCCGGGTGCGTCTGTCCAGGTCTCAATCCTTGACCGGTTTCCACGCGCCCGATTCCACCCCTTCGACCAGCCGGTTGATCGCCTCGCGCACCGCGAGGTCGAGCACCTTGCCGTTGAGCGTCGAATCGTAGCTTGCGGTTCCGCCGAAGCCGACGACCTCGCGGTTGCTCAGCTCGTATTCGCCCGCGCCCTGGGTGGAATAGACGACCGCCGAGGACAAGACATCGACCACGTTGAGGGTGACCTTGGCGTAGGCGACCTGCTTCTTGCCTGCGCCGAGGATGCCGAAGAGCTGGATGTCTCCGGTCTCCTTGCGGCCGAATTCGGTCACCTGCCCGGTCACCACATAGTCCGCGCCCTGGAGCTTTTGCGCCTTGCCCTGGATGGAGGCTTCCTTGGCGATCTCATCCATGTTGCCGCGATCCACCACCATGAAGCGGCCCGTCTGCTGGAGGTGGCCGATCAGGATCGTCTTGGCCTGGCCGCCGAGCCGGTCGGCGCCGTCGGAAAAGAGCCCGCGCATGTAGTCGGTGCGGTTTTCGAAATTGCCCACGGCCAGCGTGCTTTTCGGCCCGGTGTAGACCGTCCCGGCCGACTCCACCTTCTTCGGTTCGATCGTGCGGTTCGATTCCGTCGCGCAACCCGCCAGCACCGCCACCACCGCCGCGCCTAGAAAAAGTTTGTTCATGTCCGGCTCCTTGTCCTTGTTGGTTAGGCCGGTAACGGTAGCACGCCCGGCGGCATCGGCAAGCCGGAACCGCGATTGCCGCTTTTCTTTTCGGGGGTTCCCGTGTATTGCATGGCGCCATGGAAACACCCGCTTTTATCGTCGACGAGGACCGCATCCGCCAAAATTGCGAAACGCTGGCCCTCGTCAAGGAGCGCACCGGCTGCAAGGTGCTGCTGGCGCTCAAGGGCTTTGCGCTCTGGCCCCTTTTCCCGCTGGTCCGCCAATACCTCGACGGCACCTGCGCCAGCTCGCCGTGGGAGGCGCGCCTCGGCCGCGAACGTTTCGGCGGCGAAGTCCACGCCTATGCCGCCGCCTACTCCGACGCCGCCTTCGCCGAATTATTGGAACTGTGCGACGAGATCGACTTCAACTCGTTCAACCAGCTTGAAAAATTCGGTAGGGACGGATCGCCGAGCCGTCCGGGCGGCGCGCCCGGCGGTCGCGCCCTACCGAAATTCGGCCTGCGCATCAACCCCGCCTGCTCGACGCAGGATTCCGCCCACGCCATCTACGATCCCTGCGCCCCACAATCTCGCCTCGGCATCCGCCGCGCCGCCTTCGACGGCCAAAACCTCGACGGCATTTCCGGCCTGCATTTCCACACCCTCTGCGAGCAAAACGCCGATGCGCTCGCCAAGACGCTCCAGGCGGTCGAGGAGCAGTTCGGCGACATGGCGCACTATTCGATGGTCAAGACCACCTTTTTCAACGGCATCCAGCACCCCGACATCGCCATCCTGCGCAACGGGAAGATCGACGTGGTGCGGGAGTTCGGCTACGAGGACTACAAAAACCGGCTCGCATAACCAGGGGGAATCGCCATGGCTTCAGCCCACGAAGAACACCACAGGATACACCGCGCCGGCCTCCTGCGCGCCGCCGTCATGGGCGCCAACGACGGGATCGTCTCCACCGCCAGCCAGGTAAAAGCCTTATATGAATCCTGCGATCTGGCAATTGATCAGGTGCT
>JBGSLE010000275.1:0-9104 GCA_041740875.1 Pontiella sp.
GCGGGTCGCCGGCGTGGCGGCGCGCGTAGCGGTAGGCAAAAATGGCGATGCCGAAGGCGGCGGCGTGCGTGCCCATGTGCCAGCCGTCGGCCGTCAGCGCCATGGAATGGAACAGGTAGCCGGCCAGGATTTCCACGACCATGGTGGCGAGCGTGATCAACAGCACCCAGAGGACGCGCCGCTCGCCGCGCGCATGCGGATCCAGCAATCCGAGGTCATGCAGGTCGCATCCGGTCATGGCAAGGCCAGCTCCAGGGGTTGGAAGTCGCGCATAAGGCGGACACCTTGGGGGCCAATCTTTACGACGGCGGGTCCGGCGCCATCCTTGTGCGCGGCGAGGGTGTAGAAGGGCTTGCCGCCGATCCGCCGCAGGTCGTCGGCGTGCTGGTGGCCTTGGAAGACGGCGGCCACCTTGCCGACGTGGGAGATCATTTCGCGCACGGTGGCGCTGTTCGCGACGGCGTACATGCCGTCGATGTCGATGCGCTGGTGGGTGATGACGACCACCGGCTGGAGCGCGACCGCCAGCTGGCCCCGGAACCACTCGATCTGCTCTTCGGGGAGAAAGGATTGCCGCCACTGGAAATTGCCGTGGTCGTAGGGCGTTCCGTCGGGCGAAAAGTTTCCGTCGATGCAGACGAAGGCGTAGCCGCCGTGTTCAAAGTGGAACCACGACGGGTCGCCCGCCCGGCCGAGCGCCTGGAAGAATTGGCCTTTGGAGAGGTGGTCGAGGTCGTGGTTGCCATGCATGAAGTAGGCGGGGCCGCGGAAGGAGCCGCAGAGGGCGGCAACTTCGCGCAGCAGGCGCACGGCATGGGATTCGCTGCCGGCGTCCACCAGGTCGCCCATCACCACGAGGCGGTCGACCCCACCAAGATTGAGCGTGTTGACGGCTTCGTAGAGGCGGTTCATCGCTTCGCCGCTGCCGTCGTAGTGGATATCGGTCAGCAATCCGAGCGTCATCTGTTGCGGCTCTCGCATGCCGGGAAGTAAAGTCGATTCAGGGCGGTGCGCAAAGGGAATTGCGTGTGAATTACCGCGAAAACCAGCCGCCGCAGGGCGGTCAACCCATGTATTGCCGGCGGTAGTCCTTGGGCGAGACACCCATGGTTTTCCTGAAGTTGCGCGTGAAATGCGAGTGGTCGTAGAACCCGCAGTCGAGCGCGATGGCGGCGATGGTGTCGTTCGTGGTCGTCAGCCGCAGGCTGGCGGCGCGGATGCGGACGTTCATGACGTGCTTGAGCGGCGAAATCTGGAACACCTTGCGGAACCGCCGCTCGAACTGGCTGACCGAGAGGTTGACGAGCGCGGCGAGATCCTTGATTTCGACGGGGCTGGAATAGTTGTCGCGGATGTATTCGAGCACCTTGCGCATTTCCGTGTAGGGGCGCAGCGCGAGGCCGGCGCGGGTGACGTCGCGCGCGGTGCCGGCCAGACCGATGATCTCTCCCGTGTGCGAATAGAGCGGCACCTTGGTGGTGATGAACCAGTTGATCGAGTTGCCGGGATCGGGCGCGAGTTCGACGCGGTCCACGATGCTGTTGCCGGTCTCCATGACGTAGGTGTCGTCCTTGACGTAGCTTTCGGCCCGGCCCATCGGGAAAAAGTCGAAATCGCATTTGCCGATGATCTGCCCCTCGGCCTGGGCGCCGCATTGGCGCACGAAGGTATCGTTGGCCATCACGAAACGCCCCTGGCGGTCCTTCACGAAGAAATAGACGTCCGGCAGGTGGTTGAACAGCAGCTGCATTTGCAGCGGACTGTGCATCCGCTCCATGAATTCGGCCTTGAACGATACGGTATCCATGAGGTTCCTACCTTCGGGCAATGCTCAGAATGTACAAATACAAGCCCAGCCCCTACAAGACTCTTCCTTGTCTTTCATGTACGGTGCCGGACACTCGTGGAAAGAGTAAACTAACGAAAGGGAGATAGACTATGGATTATAATTTATGGACACAGGTGGTCGGACTGAGCGGTGCTTTCGGCTTGGGAATGTGCTTCGCGTTGCTCGGATCGATCGCGGTGAAGATGATGCCGCGCATGAATATTGACCAGGCGAAATTCGGCACGATGATCTCGGCGTTCATGTTTTCCTGCCTCATCGCGTCGCTGGTCGTGGGCGTGATGATGGACTCCCTCGGCTACAAGACGGTAGCGATCGCCGGCTTTGTGGCAGCGGCTGCGGCGATCCTATTGCTCGCGAATGCCAAGAGCTTCGGCGCCGGCTTGATTGCGTGCATCCTGCTGGGAGTGGGCGCGATGGCGTGCAACACGACCGGCAACGTGCTCGGCACCGCCGTGGTGAGCAAGATGTTCGATGGAGACATGGCGTCGGCCAACAATCTGGTCAACGTATTTTTCGGCCTCGGTCTCTTCCTGACGCCCTTTGTGGTCAGCTTCCTTTTCCAAAAAGTCTCCTATGAAAAAGCCGTCTCGGCGCTGGGCATTATTATCCTGCTGCCGCTGATCGGCGCTTTTATGGCGATATATCCGACATCCTCTGGCTTCAAATTCATGGATGCAATCGCCCTCCTGAAGGAGCCGGCCACCATCCTCGCGGCATTTGTGCTGTTTTGCTATATCGCGCTTGAATCGAGCTTCTGCAATTGGCTTGCGCCATTCGGCAAGGAAGTCCTTTCGAAGGAAAAACCGGACATGGAAACCGAAAAGGTGGATGCATCCGCCGCCCGCTTGCTCTCCGCATTCGCCATCGCGATGATGGCCGGCCGGTTAATCACCAGTTTCTCCGGCATCACCCAGTTTGGCGGTTGGCTGATCGCGGGCGCCGCCGTGGCGGCCGCAATTATTATCCTTATCATGACAGGCACGAAGAGCTCCGCCGCTTCCTATGCGCTGGCGGCAGCGGCCGGTCTGGTATTCGCCCCGGCCTTCCCGACGACGGTTGGTGTGACCTTTGCCAAGTTCGGCGGCGGTAGCGGCAGCCTCTTTGGGATCATCTTCGCCGTCGGCCTGGCCGGCGCAGTGATCGTACCCAAGGCAATCGGCAACATGGCGAAGGGAGCCTCGGTACAGAAAGCGCTCAAGTTGCTTCTGCCTGCGTGCGCCATCCTCATCCTGCTGGCCATCGGCCTGCATTATGTGAAAGGCCCGGCCGATCAAACCCCGGCTGAAACAGTAACCGAAGCCGTTCAGTAACTATTTAAAGGATCAAACGGAGATCAATATGGACAGAAAACTACGTATGGGAATGGTCGGCGGCGGCCCCGGCGCCTTCATCGGCGAAGTACACCGCAAGGCGGCGCGCATGGATGGCGGCATCGACATCGTGGCCGGCGCATTCGACATCGATCCGGAAAAAAGCCAGCAGATGGGCGCGCAGCTGGGCCTCGCCCCCGCGCGCATCTACAACGACTACCAGGCGATGATCGCCTCGGAACAGGCGCTGCCCGAAGGCGAGCGGATCGACTTCGTCTCCGTCTGCACCCCGAACCATACGCATTTCCCGATCGCCATGGCCTTCCTCGCCGCAGGCTTCCACGTCATGTGCGAAAAGCCGATGACGCTGACGGTCGAGCAGGCGCTGGAGCTGCAGGCGGCCGTGAAAAAATCGAAGAAGGTTTTCGGCCTGATGCACAACTATACCGCCTATCCGATGGTCAAGCTCGCGCGCGACATGGTTCGGCAGGGCGACCTCGGCAAGATCCGCAAGGTGGTCGTGCAATATCCGCAAGGCTGGCTCGCCCGCGCCATTGAAAAAGAGGGCCAGCAGCAGGCCTCGTGGCGGACCGACCCGAAGAAGAGCGGCGCCGCCGGTTGCATGGGCGACATCGGCACGCACGCCGCCAACCTCGCCGAATACGTCACCGGCCTGAAGATCAAGGAGATCGCCGCCGACCTCACCACCTTTGTCAAGGGACGGCGGCTCGACGACGACGGCAACTGCCTGCTGCGTTTCGACAAGGGCGCCAAGGGGTTGCTGCACGCCAGCCAGGTTTCGATCGGGCAGGAAAACAACCTGGCCATCTGGGTGCATGGCGAAGACGCCAGCCTCGAATGGCACCAGGAGCATCCCAACTACCTGCATGTCGACACGCTCAACGCGCCGACCCAGGTGTGGAAGCGCGGCAACGGCTATGTCGGCGAAAAATCCGCCGCCGCGGCCCGGGCCACCCGCCTGCCCTGCGGCCATCCGGAGGCGTTCCTCGAAGCCTTCGCCAACAACTACTGTAACTTTGCCGACACGATCCGCGCAGCGGCCAAGGGCGAAAAACCGGCGGAAGCCGTTGCCGACTTCCCCGGCGTCAACGAAGGCGTCGCCGGCATGAAGTTCATCGCGGCGGTCGTCGAAAGCAGCAAAAACAACGCGGCGTGGACGAAACTATAGACGTGACGAATGACCCGTGAGGCGTGATCGGTTTTCACGCCTCAATCGTCACGCATCATTCAACTGACAAGGAGCACTACCATGAGCAGACCAGTAACCCTCTTCACCGGACAATGGGCGGACCTTCCGCTCGAAACCCTCGCCAAGAAAGCCGCCGAGTGGGGCTACGACGGCCTCGAACTTGCCTGCTGGGGCGACCACCTCGACGTCGAAAAGGCCGCGAAAAACAAGAAATACGCCCAAAGCCGCCATGAAATCCTGGCCGACCACGGCCTTAAATGCTGGGCCATCAGCAACCATCTCACCGGTCAGCTCGTTTGCGACCTCAACGACGAGCGCTCCGACATGTTCGCCCCGGCCGATTGCGCGGGCAATCCCGAAGCCAAGCGCAAGTGGGCCGTCAAGACCATGAAGAACACCGCCAAGGCCGCGCAAAACATGGGCGTCAAGGTCGTCAACGGCTTCACCGGCAGCTCGATCTGGCACATGATCTACAGCTTCCCGCCCGCCAGCGCCAAGATGATCGACGACGGCTTCGCCCAGTTCGCCAAGCTCTGGAACCCGATCCTCGATGTGTTCGACGAATGCGGCGTCCGCTTCGCCCTCGAAGTCCACCCGACCGAAATCGCGTTCGACACCGTCACCGCCCGCCGCGCGCTGGCCGCCGTCAAGCACCGCCCGGCCTTCGGCTTCAACTTCGACCCCTCGCACCTCGAATGGCAGGGCGTCGATCCGGTCAAGTTCCTCAAGGCGTTCCCCGACCGCAGCTACCACGTCCACATGAAGGACTGCGCCGTCACGCTCGACGGCGAAAGCGGCATCCTCGGCTCGCACCTCAACTTTGGCCAGCCGGGACGCGGCTGGGACTTCCGCAGCCTCGGCCGCGGCGATGTCGACTTCGAGGGGATCATCCGCACCCTCAACCAGTTCAACTATGCCGGCCCGCTTTCCGTCGAATGGGAGGATGCCGCGATGGACCGCGAACACGGCGCCAAGGAAGCCTGCGAATTCGTCAAGCAAATCGACTTCGCCAAATCCGACCGCGTGTTCGACGAAGCCTTCGACCAATAGCCCGACCCCGAGGAATACCCATGAAAACGATACCGATGTTCTTCGGCCTTTTGGCGGCCACCCTCGCGACGGCCGTCGCCAAGCCCAACAAGAACACGCTCGCCCCGGCCAGCGCCGCCCTAATCGGCAAGGTCCAGGCCGCCCTACCGGAAAAGGCGCCGGCCAAGCCCGCCAAGGCGCGAAAGATCCTCGTGGTCTCCCGCTGCGAGGGCTTCGTTCACAAATCGATCCCGATCGGCGTCAAGGCCATGGCGCTGCTGGGCGAAAAAACCGGCGCGTTTTCGGTCGAGGAAACCCAGGAGATGGCCGACTTCACCGCTGAAAACCTGAAACGCTTCGACGCGGTCCTTTTCCTGAGCACCACCCAGCTCGATCCGACGGAGGAGCAGCGCAAGGCCCTGCTCGACTTCGTCCGCGCCGGCAAGGGCATCATCGGCATCCACGCCGCCACCGACAACTTCTACCAGTGGGAAGAAGGCGCCAAAGTGATGGGCGGGCTCTTCTGCGGCCACCCGTGGACGGCCGGCTGCACCGTGCAGGTCAAGCTCGACGAACCCGACCACCCCGTCAACGCCGTGTTCGAGGGACAACCGTTCAAGATCCAGGACGAAATCTACCAGTTCAAGGATCCCTACTCGCGCCAGAACCAGCGCGTCATCACCAGCCTCGACATGACCGACCCCGACACCAAGGCCGTCAAAGGCGGAAAGGCCGATAAGATCGAACGCACCGACGGCGATTTCGGCATCACCTGGTTGCGCAAGGAGGGCAAGGGCCGCGTTTTCTACTGCTCGCTCGGCCACAACGAGCATATCTTCAGCGACAACCGCATCCTCCAGCACTACCTCGCCGGCATCCAATATGCGCTCGGCGACTACGATGTGCCCGACGAAGTTAAATGATCTCCTCCCGAAATCGGGGAGTAGTTGGTGGCGCGCCCCCGGGCGCGCCTTTTTTGTTGCCTAGCAGTTCCCTTTTATCCTCGCACTCGCCCTCAAACCTTCGCGAACCGAGGACGAGAACAAGGACGATGGATGCGGAATTAGGGTTTCAATACCTTTACGACATGCTCAACCATAGCCTGCGTCGTTTGGGTCAGATAGGGTTCCCGGTTAAAGAACCCATGTGTTTGTCCGTCATAGAGAATGACCTCCGCCTCTCCGCCTTTCGCCCGGATTGCTGCGGCGAATGCAACGCTTCTCTGCGGATCGACAGTCGTATCTTCTTTTCCGTGGAATAACAAAGTCGCCGGAGGAGGCGTTTTGATCATCCGGATAGGGGAAACATCTTCCGGAGAAACTCCGGGTTCCAGGCGGGAAGGATGTTTCGCCTCCACATCATAACCGCCATTATATCCGACATAGCAAATGCACTCCGGCGACTTCATGGCCGCATAGGACGACAAGTATGCACCCGCCGAACCCCCGGAAAGCGCCAGCCGGGAAAAATCGATCCGATATTCCTTCGCGTGCTTCCGGACGAAATCAACCGCATCCATCGCGTCACTTATGAAATCGGCATACGTTCCACCATGGCCTTTCAACCGGTATTCGATGCTGACACCCACCACGCCCTTTTGCGCTACGGCAAAGGACTGGGGCGTAAAGGCGGACTTGTCGCCTCCTACAAAACCTCCGCCATGAATAAAAATGACCACAGGAAAAGGCCCTTCCCCTTTGGGCACTTCAATGAACATGTCCAGCACGGTTTCTTTTTTCGCAATGCGGTCGAAAAAGGTTTTGTAAGCAACCTTGTGATGGGTGATATCCGGATGCTTTTTTGAAAAATCCGCTGCAATGCTGTCGGCGTTTGCCTGGCTCATAATCCACTTCTGCTCAAAAGACCCTTTTTTTTGCGCGTTCGATTGCACCGGAACCAGGCACAGGCCGCACACGAATGTAGAAAGTAAAATTGATGATTTCATGCTCTTTTATTCACTGTTAAGGGTGGTAGGCCGTTTGATCGTTGTGTTTTCATCGCGGAACCAGATCGCGCCTTTATTATGAAAGGCTCGCTCGGGTTGCCGCCCAATTCCACTTCCGCCTCGGTTTCCTTGTTTCTGGCTTGGCCCCGCCGCTACCTGCGGCGATCCCGGAACCGCGACCGAAAAACGCGGGTACTTTAACCGTACATTCCGGCGGATGGAAATCCTTGGTTGGGAAATTTTCCGGTACCGCCACGCAATCGCCCTGCCGTTTCGTTTGCGCATAATGGTGCAGGGAGCACGTCTCCAACGGGAGTCTCGCGCCACATCCACGGGATTTTTAAAGAGGCAACGAAGCAAACGAAGGAGAGGCCTTGGTTCTCTTCGTTTGATTTTGTGAAATTTAATAGGGGCAAGCTTTACCTGTTGTGGTGCGAACTTTCCTGCGGGAGGCGCGCGCCACATCCACCGCGTGAAAACGGGCCAGGGGATGGCCCCTGAATCAGGCGTACAATTCTTGGCGCGGTTTCTACAAGACTTCCGCTGGCAGACGGTCTAATGTGTCCGTCATTAATACAAGTATTGCCCAGCACCCGCCCTACCGGCCGGCACTGGGATCGGCAGCGGTTTTGGGTTGATCGGGGGCGCTCGCCGCGATAGAAACAGGTTTTGTTTATAAACTACACAAATAAGGCCAGGGAGATCGTTATGGAAATGAACCGGAACCAATTCATGCAGGCCGCCGCGCTGGCTGGAACCATGCTGGCCACGCTCAAGGCGCGGGCGGCGGAAAACGCCGAACTGGCGGCCCGGCCAAATCCCGACGAACTCAACATTGCGCTGATCGGCGCAGGGGCGCAGGGCCGCATTTTGACCGAATCCTGCCTGCGCATCCCGGGCATCCGCTTCAAGGCGATTTGCGACATCTGGGACTATTCGAGCCGCTATTCCGAGCGCTACCTGATGAAGTATGGCCACAAGGTCAACGTCTACCAGGACTACCAGGAGATGCTGGCCAGCGAAAAGGACCTCGATGCGGTGGTCGTCGCCTCCCCCGACTGGCTGCACGCCGAACACGCCAACGCCTGCATGAACGCCGGGCTGCACGTCTACTGCGAAAAGGAGATGTCCAACTCGCTCGAAAAGGCGGCCAGCATGGTGCATACGGCGAAGGCCACCGGCAAGCTGCTCCAGATCGGCCACCAGCGCCGCTCCAACCCGCGCTACATCCACGCCATTGAAAAGCTCATCCACGAGGAACAGCTGCTCGGGCGCGTCACCCACGCCACCGCGCAGTGGAACCGCGCGAAAACCGAAGACCTCGGCTGGCCCGAAAAATTTATGATCGATGCCGAAACACTCGACAAATATGGCTACAACTCCATGGCCGAATTCCGCAACTGGCGCTGGTACAAGAAATATGGCGGCGGCCCGATCGTCGACCTCGGCTCCCACCAGATCGACCTCTTCGAATGGGTCTGGGGCGTCAACCCCAAATCGGTCGTCGCCTCCGGCGGCATCGACTTCTACCCCCACCACGAATGGTACGACAACGTGCTGTGCATCTATGAATACGAAACCCCCTTGGGCACCGCGCGCGCCTTCTACGAAACCCTCACCACCTCAGGCCACCGCGGCTTTTCCGAAGCGTTCCGCGGCATAAACGGAACCATCGAAATCGCCGAAGTCCCCCAGCGCGGCAACTCCGCCCTGCGCGAGGCCCACGCGCCCGATTGGCAGCCCTTCGCCGAACGCGGCCAG
>JBGSLE010000276.1:0-1907 GCA_041740875.1 Pontiella sp.
TTCCCGTCCGGGCTGATCGCCACATCGCAGGGTGAAAGATAGTCCTGCGCGCTGGCGCAGGCGCACAGAAAACACAGTCCAAAAAGATGCAGGAGCTTCCTCATTCGTCCAGAACCATCACGCTCGAAACGCGGTTCGGCAACCCGTGCGAACACGACCACGCCACGCGCTTGTCGGGCGTGACTTCGATCAGCGAAGGACCGGTCGTATTGCCATGCCCGCCCCAGTTGGCAAAGAGCGTATTCCCGTTTGCTAGGCGCAGGGCGGCGGCCACAAAGCCGATTTGAATGCCCGGAATCTCATCGTCCGCCACCGACCAGACGATTTGGTCGTTTGCATCCACCTCGATCAGCCGATGGCTATCCCCGCACGCAATCAGCGTGTTCCCGTTCGCTAGCCGCGTCGCCGAATAGCGCCCATCCACAAACTTCCGCACGATGCGCCCGTCCGCCGCGATCTCCATCGCAATCCCCGCCTTTTTTTGCTGCGTGACCAGATAGGTCCCCGCCGGCGTTTTGCGGATCTGCCGGAAGGTCGAATGCTTTCCGCCCAACCCCTTCAGCTCAATCCGCCGGCACTCGTTCAGCGCGGCGTCCAGCTCCACGATGTATGAAACCCCGTCGAAACTCTCGCCGATCAAAAACCCGCCGTCCGGCAGCGGCATGCAGCTATGCGTCTCGCCGGGAGCGGGCGTGGGGCGGTCGCGCACCACGGTGCAGCCGGAGCCCGAAGCCCAATCGGGGCGAACCACCCGCACGCCGGTCTTGTACGCCATCACGATCTCCCCGCCCGGCAGCAGCCACGCATCGTTCACTTCCTGCGTTTCCGGCACGCTCCACTCCTTGGTTCCGTCGGCGGCATAGACCGCCACCTCGCCATAGCCGCTGCCCGCCAGCAGCAGGCGATGACCCGCCGAAGCCTCCGCCCGGCACCCCGCCGCCAGCAGCGCCAACGCAATCCATACTCTGTTTTCCATGCTAATCCTCCTCCACAACCACGCGGAACCCGACCGTGTAGACCGGCTGGTATGGCGCGTATCCAAGCCGGAACGACGACGTGGCCCGCAGAGGGCGATCCCGCCACGAGCCGCCGCGAACCACCTTGGTTGCGCGGTCGTAATCCGAACTCGTCCACTCCGCGACATTCCCGTGAAGGTCATGCAAGCCCCACGCATTCGGCAGGTAGCGCGCCGTCCCTTCCGGCACCAATTGGCCGTCGTCAAACGACGCATCGCGCGGCACGAAATCGTTCAGCGGAGACCGTTTATTTTCGCCAATGGGTTGTGGATCGACCCCCTGGACCGCCAGCCTGGCGATGCTCGCATCGGCCATGTTTGCATGTTTTTCAAACCCCGTGGTTCCGAACGAAAACGGCGCGGCGCTGCCTGCCCGGCAGGCCCATTCCCATTGCGCTTCGCTCGGAAGCGACACCTTCCGGCCGCTCTTTTCCGACAGCCATTGGCAATAGGCCACCGCCTCGTTCCAGCTCACGCGAATTACCGGCATGCCCGGTCCGTTGGCCGGATAGCCGGGAAAAACGTGGTCCTTCCACTGCTGGTCGATCGCGCGGCTATCGTGCGCCGGGTTGAACAGATTGAACTGTTCGTTCGTAATTTCGGCTTCGGCCATCCAGAACGCCTTTTTGATCTCGACCGCCCGGACCGGTTGCTCGTCCGCCGCGCCAGCGGCCGAGCCCATCGCAAACGACCCCGCCGGAACCTTGCGCAGGCGCAGCGAAATACCCGGAGCCAGTTCGAGTTTCATTTCGGAGTTGGCGCCCTGCATCTGTTGCGCCTTCGCCGCATCGAACGGCCAACCCGCAACGGCGGGCGCCGAGGCCGGTTTTGTCTTTCCCGTCTTTTCCGGCGGCTGGAAGGCGGGGCGCGCGGCGCTCGCGGGCGGCATCCA
>JBGSLE010000277.1:0-4710 GCA_041740875.1 Pontiella sp.
ATCCAGACCCTGCCGCCCCCCGGCCAGCCGCGCCTGGCCGGCGCGGACGCCTCGCACGCCTGGGTGGCGGTCTATTGCCCGCAGGCCGGATGGCTTGAACTCGACCCCACCAACAACCAGCTGGCCGACGAACAATACATCACCCTCGGATGGGGCCGCGACTACCAGGACATCAGCCCCGCCAAAGGCGTCCTGCTCGGCGGCGGAGAACACACCGTCCACGCCCAGGTCGACATGATTCCCGAAACGGAGCTGCTCCGGCAGCAGATGCAGCAGCAGCAGCAATAACCCGGCATCCGGGAATGGGGTGAAACACTGATTTTTACTGATCGGGAAAATATCCAAGTAAATAAAGGGGTTGTGTTCGTTTGAACAGGTTCGGGAGCGTTACCGGTAGTGCAGATTGAAGCATGCCGTTGGCATGATTCCCGACCCCTTTACGAGCCGCTGCATCGTAGACGGAGCATCCCTGGTCCCAACCGCATACGCGATGCCTAGTCGCGTTCCCTGCAACCCGGGAAAGCTCCTACTATTCCTCAGCCAAGTGTTTCCAACCGTCCTAATTTGCGGATAGAGTGTCTCCTTTGGATAATTAACATCGATAGGATATCGCTATGAAACAGGAACAGATAGATCAAAAATTAAGCGCGTTAAAGTCATCCATTTTCAGACCCATTGCCCCGTTAGCCATCGAGGCGTGGGTCACGCCGAAGCCGGTACCCTATGCGGAGCGTCGGCAGGGCGAACATAAGATCGTGCATGTCGGCGACCGATGGGGTCAGCGGGTGTTTGATTGTGGCTGGTTTCATTTTACGGGAACGATTCCGGTCGAATATCGCAACCAAGATGTGGTGATTCGGATCGATATCAACGGTGAACTTTGTTTGATGGATGAGCAGGGTCAGCCGGTACGCGGATTAACGGCGCATGCGACGGCCGTTCCGTCGGTTAACCTGGGCGGACCGTTGAAATCGGTCTATCAGTTGCCACGCGCGACGGTGCAATCGGGCACCGTTGATCTGTGGGGGGATGCTGGATTGAACGAACTGTTTGGCGGAATGCCGGGCAGCGGCGCGGTGATGATGGCGGAAGTGGCAGTGGTGGATATGGAGCGTCGCGCCCTGTTTTATGATTTGGAAGTGATTGGATCCTTGTTGGTGCGAATCGATCATCCATCGAATGCCTCTTATCGCCGGTATCGCCGCGTTTTCGAGGATGCAATCGCCGAGGCCGACATCGGAAAAGCGCGCGCGATTTGTAAAACTATTTTAGATAAAAAGGACGGCGATGCGCTGATGACGATTACGGCGGTGGGTCATTCGCATCTGGATTTGGCGTGGTTATGGCCGATCCGTGAGACGATCCGCAAGGCGGCGCGTACGTTTTCGACGGCGCTCTATAATATCGAGCGTTATCCGGATTATGTGTTCGGGGCGAGTCAACCACAGCAGTTTGACTGGATGAAGCAGTTTTATCCGGGGCTCTTTGAGCGGATTCGTTCGGCGGTGAAAGCCGGGCGGATCGAGCCACAAGGGTGTATGTGGGTGGAGGCCGATATGAATGTGGCGGGCGGCGAAGCGCTGGTGCGTCAGATGATCTATGGCTGCCGTTTTTTCCGTGAAGAGTTTGACGTTGAAATGAATCATCTCTGGCTGCCGGACGTATTTGGATATAATGGCCAATTGCCGCAAATCCTGAAAAAAGCCGGCATGAACTATTTTGTGACGCAGAAGCTTTCCTGGAACAAAATCAACCAGTTCCCCTATCACTCCTTCCGCTGGCGCGGGATAGATGGTTCGGAGGTGCTGGCGCACACGCCGCCGGAAAATACCTATAACAGCCACGCCACGCTGTTGAGCATTTCGAAGATTCAGGACGAATATAAACAGATCGATGTGTCGAACCATGCGTTGATGTTGTATGGCATCGGCGACGGCGGTGGCGGCCCTGATGCAGAACATTTGGAGCGATTGGCGCGCGAAAAAAATCTACCCGGCCTTCCGCAGGTGATCACACGCGGAGCCGTGCCCTTTTTTGCGGAATGGTCAAAAGAATCCGCCCGTTTTCCCATCTGGCAGGGTGAGTTGTATTTGGAGTGTCATCAGGGCACCTTTACGTCGCAATCGCTGACGAAAAAGAACAACCGGCGCTGCGAAGGCTTATTACGTGAAGTGGAATGGAGCTCGTTATTAGCCGAGCAGCTGTGCGGAGTCGCCGCTCCCGATTTGCAGCAAATCTGGCAGGAAGTTTTGCTCTATCAGTTCCATGATATATTGCCCGGATCGTCGATTCATCGCGTGTATGTGGAGTCGAACGAACGTTATCTTCAATTGATCGTACGGTTGGAATCGCTCTTGCACGATCGCTATCGGCAGTTGGCCAATACATTAGCAGCAGCGAAGGAGTGCGTGTTATTTAATTCATTGCCGTGGCCACGGACCGAATGGGTGAAAGATCAAAACAGCTGGACGAAAGTGGAGGTTCCACCGATGGGTTATGCGGTGGTTCGTCCGTCCACACCGGCCGCGTTTGCTATCGCGGCCGATAACGATCGGCTCGAAAATGCGCTCATTTGCGTTCGGTTCGCCGCCGATGGAACAATACGCTCGTTGTACAACAAAACGCTTCAACGCGAGATGATTCTTGCGAATCACCGCGCCAACCAGTTTGCGGTCTATGCGGATTATGGCAACGCGTGGGATATGTCGCTCGATTATCGTTCGAATGCTCCACAACGCCCCGTGTTAGAAACCGTGTCGATAGCGATCGACGGCCCGCGCGCCGTGCGCACCCAAACCTTCCGCGTGGGAGAATCGACCATTATTCAGCGCATCCTATTGACCGACGGGTCGCCGGTGATCGAGTTTGATACCGAACTCGACTGGAACGATCCGCTCACCATGTTGCGCGTCGAATTTCCCGTGGCGGTGCATAGCGAAACCGCACGCTACGAAATCCAGTTTGGTGAAATCGAGCGCACGACCCATACCAACACGATGTGGGATGTAGCCAAAGATGAAGTGCCGCATCAGCAGTGGATGGATCTATCGCAGGCCGATTGTGGTTTGGCGTTGATGAACGACAGCAAATATGGGGCGCGTATAAAAGATCAGCTCATGGAGTTGAATCTGCTGCGCTGCGTACCGACGCCGACGAGTCCACAGTGCTGGGCAAAACATACCAGCGAACGCGTGGCCACAGCGACCTATACCGATCTTGGTCCTCATCATTTCCGCTACGCCGCCTATGCGCACGACGGCCGAGCCAACGTGGTGCCGCAAGCTCGCATATTTAATAGCCCAATCTATGGCGGCGTATCGACGACAACGACAGCGCCCGCAACGACGACTGCCGGATCGTGGATCACACTCGACGATGCTCGAATCGATGTGCCCGCGGTCAAAAAAGCCGAAGATGGCCGTGGCTGGATCGTGCGTCTGGTGATGACCGAGGCCGCCACAGCCAATGTGACGCTTCAATCCAAACTCGCCTTCAGTCAAGCAGAAGAGGTCGATCTGCTCGAACGCCCCATCGCACCGATTCCCGTTCAAGATGGCGCGATTACGACCACGCTGCACCCCTACGAAATCAAAACCATACGACTGTCTGTTGCGTAAAAATCAGGATTGGGCTCCGATCGACCGATCGGAGCACCATTTATGAGTATTACGATCAGATATTAATTGAACACCATACCCGGGCGTGGTATCAAAGCACGCAACCCAACCGGAGGCGGCCATGCAGGGACATTCCACCACCCACACCGAAAACCTCGACCGACTAGCGCGCGTCGAGGGCCAGATCCGCGCCGTGAAGCGCATGATCGCCGACGGCGAATACTGCATCGACATCATCACCCAGATCCAGGCCGCGCGCGCCGCCTTGCAGTCCGTCAGCAAGGCCATTCTCGAAAAACACCTCAAGCATTGCGTCGCCGCCGCGCTGGAGCAGCGCGACGAGGCGCAGATCGACCAAAAACTCGCAGAGATCATGTCCGTGATCAAACGGATGGAAAAATAGGAAGGAGCGTACAATGAAAAACAAAACCCTACTGGCCGCCGCGCTAGCCGCCCTCATGGCGACCAGCCTGGGTGCCTTTGCCGAAAAACAGGCCGCGCCGAAGAAACAAACCACCTGCCCCGTGATGGGCGGAAAGATCAATCCGGCGCAATATGCCGATGTGAACGGCAAGCGCATCTACGTCTGCTGCGCGGGCTGCATTGCCCCGATCAAGGCCGACCCCGAAAAGTACATCAAGAAGATGGAAGCCGAGGGCATTGAAATTGAAAAGACGCCCGAACAAAAACCGGCCCCCGAAAAACGCTGAGCGGCAAGGAAGGCCCGCATGAACGAGGGGAATGTTAGGGAATCCGATGGCCCGGACGGTACGCCGCACCGGGTAGGGCGGAGTGTCCCACTCCGCCGCGGACGGCTAGGGACAGCCGTCCCTACCACTGGGTGGATGCTGCTCGCGGGCGCTTCGCTGCTGCTCGCGGGCTGCGCCTCTTCACCGGAACGGGAGTTGCGCGACCGCTACCAGGAGACCCACGATTCCTTCGAAGAACCGCCCGCCCCCGCGCCCCCGGAATCCCGCCTTGGCGAAGATTCGGATTTCAACGACTATCTCCGCCAAGCCTTCGCGCATAGCCCCAAGTTGCGGGCCGCTTTCGACCGCTGGGCGGCGGCGCTCGAACGGATTCCGCAGGCGCG
>JBGSLE010000278.1:0-2153 GCA_041740875.1 Pontiella sp.
GCCGGGCTTTTCGACGGCACCGCGCTGGAAAAGGAGTTCCAGTTGCTGGGCCGCGAGGAACTCAAGGAGTTCATCCCCGCCGATGCCTTGGTCGTTAGTCCGGACCACGACCGGTTGGAGGAATGGCTGGCCGGTTTCAGGACCCTCGCTAATCCGGTGCCGGTTTTTCCGACGGCGGGAACGCTCGGGCGGTTGGTTGCGCAGCGGTTGGAACAGGGCATCGGTCCGGAACCGTTCGAGCCGCTCTACCTGCACCCGCCGGTATTCATCGAACCGCGTTTCCCGGCATAGCCTTTGGTTGGTTCCTCAGGCGCTGGCGGGAAGGGCGGCCAGATGGTCGCGGATGCGGCGCTGGTGCTCGATGTCGGTTCGGTTCAGTTGCTGGAAAACGGTTTCAACCGGGTTGGTGGGTTCCTTTTCCATGAACCGCAGGTAATGGGTTTCCCCGGCTTCCTCTTCGATGGCGATGGCCAGCTTGCAGGCGTCCCAACGGGAGAGGGGCGCGAGCCGGCATTCCGCGACATGCTGCGCGATCCTCGCGTTGGCGGCTTTCAAATCGTAGACCGAATCGGACACCATGTCGGCGGGGAATCTGCCGCGATTTGCAAACGAGTCGCGCGCGGCCCGGATCAGCGCGGCATGGCTGCGCTCCTCGAGGTGGAGCTGCCACCAGAACTCGCTGTCTTCCGGCAGGGTTTCGGAAAAAACCTGGTAAAGCTCGGCGGCGTTCATTTCCAGCCGGATGCTCTCCTCTATTAGTTCGATTGAAATGGCGCTATGCATAGTTCCATAAAAAAATTACAGACGGGCGAGGCGCTGTCGAGCAGGCTTTTGATGATTTTAAAAGGTAAGAAATACCGTCGGTATTGGCCGTGTTTCAAGAACTTGCGCTTTCCGGCCGGGCCGCTAGTATGACCCGGGAAAGGATCGGATCCATGGCCATCAAGGACGAAGCGCTTCTGTGCGACGATCTGCCGACGCAGCCGCTGGCGGGGATCGGAACCGTGCTGGTTGCGGGGGCGACCGGATACATCGGCGGGCGGCTGGTTCCCGAATTGCTGGCGCGCGGCTATCGGGTCAGGGTCATGGTGCGTGCGGAATCGCCCGGTCTCCGGGAACGCTGGCCCGGTGCCGAAGCGGTCGTGGCCGATGCGCTGGACGAATCGGAACTGGTGCAGGCGCTCGAAGGCGTGCAGACGGCCTTCTACCTCATCCACTCGATGCTGATCGGGCTGAACCGGTTCGAGGATGCCGACACCCGCGCGGCGCGCAATTTCCGCCTGGCGGCGGAGCGGCAAGGGGTTGCCCGCATCATCTATCTCGGCGGGCTGGGCGATGCCCGCACCACCCTTTCCCCCCATCTGGCCAGCCGCTCGAAGGTCGCCGGTGAATTCGTGCAGGGCCGCGTTCCCACCACCATCCTGCGCGCCGCCATCATTATCGGCTCGGGCAGCGCCTCGTACGAAATGATCAACCATCTGGTCCGCAAAATACCCGTTTTCCTGGTGCCGAAATGGGCCAAGACGCAGTGCCAGCCGATCGGCTTGCGCGATGTCGTCAAATCGCTCGTCGGTGTGCTGGAGCTGCCGGAAACCGCCGGGCGGACCTTCGATATCGGCGGGGCCGACGTCCTGACCTATGCGGACATCCTCAAGGTCCACGCCGACATCCTCGGGAAAAAGCGGCTCTTCCTCCCGTCGCCGGTTTCCAGCATCGGCTTCTATTCCTACATCACCAGCCTGCTCACGCCCGTCCCTGTTCCCATCACCTGGTGCTTGATGGAGAGCGTGACGCACGACGTGGTCTGCCAAGAAAACGGCATCCTCGCGCTGCTCCCTTTCCGCCGCATCTCCTGCAAGGAGGCGCTCGTCCTCGCGCTCTCGCGCGAGGAGCAGGACGCCGTCCACACGCGGTGGTCCGACGCCTATCCGCCGGATTACGAACTGGCCATCAAGCTCAGCGAAATCGAAGGGGCGCCGACCTACACCAGCTCCCATTCGCTCGTCACCAGCAAGGCCGCCGATGAACTCTTCAAATCCATCACCCACATCGGCGGGCAGAAGGGATGGTTCCACAGCACCTTCCTCTGGCGCCTGCGCGGCGCGTTCGACCGCCTGCTACGGGGCGTCGGCACCACCCGCGGGCGGCGCAGC
>JBGSLE010000279.1:0-4683 GCA_041740875.1 Pontiella sp.
TCGGCTCGCAGGCCAGCGCCATGGCAATCATGCAGCGCTGGAGCTGGCCGCCGCTCATCTGGTGCGGATACGCCTCCGCCAAGCGGACGGGCAGGTGGACAAGATCCAGCAGGCGCCCGATCTCCGTCTTGCGGTCAACGCCCTTGCGGTGCAGGCGGATCGATTCGGCAATCTGCCAGCCGATCGTGAAGACGGGATTGAAGGAGACCATCGGCTCCTGGAAAATGTACGCAATCTGGCGGCCGCGGATATTGCGCAGCGCGGCATCGGGCAGCGCCAGCAAATCCTGGCCACCGAAAAGCACCTGGCCGCTTTCGTAGCGCGCCGCGCGCGGCGCGAGCTTCGTCAGCGCCAATGCGCTGATGCTCTTGCCGCTGCCGCTCTCCCCCACCAAGGCCAAGGTTTCGCCATGGCCGACATGGAACGACACCCCGTCGACGGCCTTGACCAGCCCCTTGCCATGCCCGAAATGGACACTCAGGTCCCGGACCTCCAAAATGTTTTTTGCGTCAGTCATTCAAGCGGGGATCCAAGGCGTCGCGCAAGGCGTCGCCCAAAAGGTTGAAGGCCAGCACCAGGAGGAAGAGGGCCAGGGTGACGAAGGTCATCTCCCACCACATGCCCTGCCAGAGGCGCATGCGGGCGGAGTCGATCATCAAGCCCCACGAAGGCTCCCCCTGCACGCCGATGCCTAGGAAGCTCATGATCACCTCGGTGCCGATGGCCGCCGGGAAGCGCAGCGAGAAGGTCACGATCACCACGTGCATGATGTTGGGCAGGATGTGGCGGAACATGATGCGGCCGGAGCCGATGCCCAGCGCCTTGGCGGCCTGCACATAGGTCTGCTCCTTGTGCTTGAGCACCTCGCCGCGCACGAGGCGGCAGAGCCCGACCCAGGTGGTCAGCCCGATGCCCAGGTAGACGCCGAGCAACCCGTTGCCGGGAACCACCATGGCGATCGCGAGGATGAAGAGCAGGCCGGGCATGGAGGCGAAGGTGGAATAGAGCCAGACCACGAAATCGTCGACCCGCCCGCCGAAGAAACCGGCCAGGCAGCCGAGGAAAACGCCGATCGGAATGGCGATGAGCGAGGTGACGATCCCGACCTTGAAGGCGATGCGCACCCCTTGGACGAGGCGGGCCATGACGTCGCGCCCGAGGCCGTCGGTCCCCATCCAGTGGCCGGGGCCCGGTGCGAGGTAGGCCTGGTCGAGGTTGGCCATCTGGTAGGACGGCGTAATGTCCTTGGCGTAGTGGTAGAGGTAGACCGCCTCGCCATAGATGGCCAGCAGCGTGAAGAGCGCGACGAGGCCAAGGCAGAACATCGCGAGCCGGTTGCGAACCAGCCGCCGCCAGGCGTCGCCCCAAAGGCTATGTGATGTTGCCGTATCCATGGTCTTATTTCAGTTTAACGCGCGGATCGGCCGCCGCGTAGCAGATGTCCGTCAACAGGTTGGCCACCACGAACATCAGCGCTCCGATGAGCACCAGCGCCCGCACCACGTCCACGTCCGACGACTGGACGGCCATGACGCCCATGTACCCGAGCCCCGGGATGCCGAAAAACTGTTCGAGCAGCAGCGAGCCGGTATAGAGGAACGGGATGGCGATGACGACATTCGTGATGATGGGAATCATCGCGTTCTTCAGCACATGCACAAACAGCACGCGCGGCTTGGAAACCCCTTTGGCATAGGCGGTGCGGACATAGTCCTTGTACATTTCGTCGAGCATCACCGTGCGGTAGAAGCGGATGTTCGAACCGAGTCCGCTCACCACGCCGATGAGCACCGGCAGCGCCAGATACCGCGCCGATTCGTAGCCCCAGACCGGAAACAGGCCGTGCTTGTACGCAAGGTAATACTGCCCCGCCACGATGTAGACCAGGTAGTTGATGCTCATCAGCGCCACGGCCAGCACCACGAAAAAACGGTCGATGAACTGGTTGCGATAAAAGGCGCAGACGAGCGAAAGCGCGATCGAAACCACCACCCCGACAAAGAAAATCGGTACCGTCAACGAAAGCGACGGTAACAGGCCGTCGAGCAGCAGCGCGGAGACCGGTTGCTTGAAATACTCGGAAAACCCCAGGTCGCCGCGCAGCAACTGCCCGACATAGAAGAAGAGCTGCGAATCGAACGGGTTCGATTGGATGCGGCGCAGCGTGAGCGCCCGGATTTCGAGCGCCTCCGCCTCCGTCGCAAAACCCGGATCGTCCGAGCCCCGGAAATGGATCTGCGCGCTCTTCCAACCGGCGGAGTCCAGCGCCTGCCCGGCCAGCGTCGCGCGGCCGCGGTATTCGATGGTCCAGGCATAATCGGCCGCTGCGTCGAGCGCGAAGGCGACCGGATTGATCGCCGATCCGGGCTGGATCGAAACCGTCGCCGCCTCGGCGGAATAGACCGCGTTCAACCAGTTGCGCCAGCGCCCCGCCCCGTCGGCAAAGTCCTGGTCGGCATAGGCGCGCGTCACGGCGCGCGTCCCGAAAAAGAGCGGTTTGTTGAACCCGCGCTGGGCATCGAAGTTTTCGAGCATTTCGAGCGTGACGTTTTTACCGAGGGCGATGGCGGCCAGGTCGTTCGGCACAATGTTGAAGAGCACGAAAGTGAGCAGGATGACGCCGACCACCGTCGGAACCATCTGCACCGTTCGCTTGAGGACATACTTCAGCATCGCCTATTCGCTCCCTTTCATGTCGAGCTTCACGTCGCCATGCAGCTTGAGCCATTGCTCGCGGACGTCCGGATCAATGCGGCGGTACCGGTCCATGCCGTAGGGAAACGCATGCGGGGAATAGTTGCCGAACCAGCTATGCGTCACGCCAAAATCCATCGGTTGGAACAAGAAGATCCAGGGGCAATCCTCGATGATGATCGCCGCCATCCGCTCATAGATGGCTGTCCGCTCCGGCGAATCGTGCATGGTGCGGATCTGCTCGTACATGCGGTCGATCTCCGCGTTGCGGTAGTTGGAGTGGTTGGGTCCGGGCGACTCGTTCTTGCTGTAGAACAACTGCAGGAAGTTTTCGCCGTCAGGATAGTCCGCCACCCAGCCGAGCATGAACATTTGCGACTGCCGGCGGTTCATCTTCTCGATGAAGGCCGGCCAGGTGTTGTACGTCACCTTCAGCACGACGCCCACCTTCTGGAACATGTCGGCCATCAGCTCCATGCGCTGCCGGATATCGCCCGTCGCGCCGCCCATCTCCACCGCCAGCTCCAGGCGCCGCCCGGTGGCTTGGTCGATGCCCTCCGGATAGCCCGCCTCCGCCAGCAACCGCCGCGCCTTATCCAGGTCGAACGCGTAGGGCGACGGTTCGGTAAGGCTGCCGGCCAACGGCGACGGGATCGGCCCGCCGAGCGGATAGAGCCGGTTGTTCATGTACTGGTTCATCTGGTCGAAGTTGTAGGCGCAGCTCAAGGCCTGCCGCAACTTGCGGTTGCGCATATCCTGCCCCGGATCCGCGCTCTCGCCCACCACCGGATCGGCCCAGTTGAAGCCGACGTAGTAGAGGTCGAGCGTCGGCGAAGAGACCAGCCCGATGCCGCGCTTTGCGAGCGATCGGTTGAGCGTCTTGTCGGTCGTGATCACCGCGTTCCAGTTGTCGCGCGAGATGATCGAAAGATCGAGTTCGCCGGCCAGGAACTTCATCCACGCCGTGGTCGAATCGTCGATCACGTACTGCACGACGCGGTCGATGAACGGCACCGGCTTGCCGGCATCCTTCAGCAGGCCGGCGGCCACCTGTTCCGGGGTGCCGTTGGTGGGATAGCGTTCGATCCGCCCCGTCTCCGCCCATTTCGGGTTGCGCTCGAATTCGATGCGCGAATTGCGCCGCCAGGAGACCAGCCGGTAGGGCCCGGTGCCGACGGGGTGGTTGCCGAAGGATTTGCCGTAGTGCTCGACCGCTTCGCGCGGAATCGCGAAGGCATAATGCATCGCCATAATATAGAGCAGCTGCGGATACGGCTCGGTCAACCGGATGTGCAGCGTGTACCGATCCAGCGCCTGGAGCCCTTCTACCGGCTGGTCGTAGTCGGTCGGCTCCGTCGTCTTGGAGGCTTCGTGGAACGCGCCGATGCCCACGATCCGCTCGTTGAAGGCCCAGAAGCCCGACGACGAATTCTTCACGTCGGCCACCCGCTTGATCGAATAGACGAAATCCTCCGCCACTAGCTCGCGCCCCTTGCCGCCCGGGAAGCAGGGATCGTCCTGGAAATAGATCCCCTGCCGGACCTTGAAGGTGTAGGAGAGCCCGTCCGCCGAAAACTCGGGCATCGCTTCCGCCAGCAGCGGCACGACCTTGTACGGGCGGGCCAGGTAGTCGTATTGCAGCAGGCCTTCGTAGATCCGCGCGATCGCCAGCGACGACGACACCTCGCCCGCGCTGGCGGGGTCGAGCCCGCGGATGCGGTCGGTTTGCGAATAGGAGACCGATTCGCCTTCCGTTCCGGGGCGCGCGACATCCTTGCCGCAACCGGAAAAAAGCACGCTCCCCAGGATGGCCAGCATGCCGGCCACGGGGAGCGAATGGACTGGAAGAGGGAACCTCATCCGGGAAAGCGGATGGAGGCTACATCTCCCCGGGGGTTTGCGCCGGGGCTTCGGCCGCCGGTTCGGCGACCGGTTGGGCAACGGGCACGGCTACCGGCTCGATGGCCGGCGCGCCCAGGTCTAGCCCCT
>JBGSLE010000280.1:0-3505 GCA_041740875.1 Pontiella sp.
GTGGCTGGAACGGTCCGCATCATCGCAACCGTTGCCGCCATCGACGCCGAAGCGCGCACGGCGACGCTGCAATTCGAGGATGGAACCAGCCGGACCGTGCCGGTGCGCCCCGACATCGACCTGTCCGTACACCAGGTCGGCGAGAAGGTGCTCTTCCAGATCACCGAGATGGTCGCCCTCTCCGTAGAAAAGCAATAGGTCTTCACCCCGCCGCTCCGGCTTCCGGAGCGGCAGATGGATTGAAAAGGGCCGTCTTCCAACCGTGGAAGGCAACAGGGGAATCGAGCATGAAAAAAAAGCATATGCCTGCAAACAAGGTTGCATCCATTCTGGCTGCGGCATTCGCCGCCGTCACCTTGGCCGGATGCACGCACCTCGGGCCCCGGACCATTTCGGCCGACCGGTTCGACTACAGCTCCGCCGTGGCCGACTCGTGGAAGCAGCAGACGCTGCTGAACATCGTCAAGCTCCGCTATATGGACCTGCCGGTGTTCGTGGACGTGGCATCGATCGTCAGCGGCTACTCGCTGGAAACGAGCGGGAACGTCGGCGGCCAGCTTTCTTCCGCCGGAGCCATCCAGGGCGACAGCCTCTTGCTGGGTGCATCCGGTAAATTCACCGACCGGCCGACGGTCACCTATGTGCCGATGACCGGGGAACAGTTTTTGCACGGACTCATCACGCCGATCGATCCCAAGAACATCTTCTTCATGCTCCAGACCGGTTATGCCGCCGATTTCATCCTGGGGCTGACCGTCGAATCCATCAACGGAGTCCGCAACCGGTCGGCCACCGGCGGCTCCGTCCGGGAAGCCGACCCGGATTTCATGCGCGTTTTGCAGTTGCTGCGCGAGGTCCAGATGGCGGGCGCGCTCGGGATGCGCATCGAGGAGGACAAGGAAAAAAGCAAGACCGCCGTGCTGTTCTTCAAGCCGGACGATCTGCCGGTAGAGATCGCGGACAACATCTTGGAAATCCAGCAGTTGCTCAGGCTGCCGGCCGGCCAGCAGCGGTTTGAAATCCGATATTCGCCGGTTCGCGGCGAGGCGCACGAGCTCGCGGTCAATAGCCGCTCCATGCTGCAGATCCTGGGGGCTTTTGCCAGCTACATGGAGGTGCCGGAGGCCCACCTGAAGGATCATAGCGCAACCCCCTCCTTTGCGGATGTCGCCCAAGATGGCCTTCAGCATGTCGTCCGGATCCATAGCGGCCTTGAAAAGCCGGCGAATGCGTTTGCCGCCGTGCACTACCGCGGCCACTGGTTCTGGATCGACCACGGCGACTTGCAGACGAAGCGCGCCCTCACGGCGGTCATGTTCTTCTTCACGCTGGCCGAAACCGGCACCAATGAAAACCTGCCCCTGATCACCATCCCGGCGCAGTAGGCGTGGCAACGACATAGGAACGGACCAGGGGAAAACCAAAGGAAAATCATGCAAGCAAAATGGAACGGCCTCGCGATCATCTGCGGGTTTGGATTGGGAATGTCTGCCGCGGCGCAAACGGAACCAGCGGCTCAACCGGTGCCGACGCCGGAAACCGTTCAAGCGGAGCCGCCGATACCTGTGGCAGCGGCCAAACCCGGCAAATGGACCTTCGACGTGTCGATCTACGGCCTTGCCCCGGCGATGTCGGGCGACGTGACGGTGAAAGGCATCCCCGTATCGATGGAGGTCGATTTTGATCAGATCTGGGACAACCTCGACTCGTGCGCGATGGGTTCGGTGCGCATCGGCCGTGGCCGCTGGGCGCTGCTCGGCGACTTGCTCTACATGGGCCTCGAAGGATCGGCTGACTGGCAGGGCCCTTTGCAAACACATAAAATCGATGTGGAGTTTGAACAGTGGCTGGCCTCCGTTGCCGTGGGCTTCCAAGCCACCAAGCAGGTGGAGCTGCTGGCGGGGATGAACTACAACAACATGAACGCCGAAATCAGCGGCGGTCCGCTCGGCAACAACCCGTCCGGGACGCAGGAGTGGTTCGACCCCTTTGTCGGAACCGACGTCAACCTGCCACTCACGGAGTCGCTCAGCCTCCATGCCCGCGCCGATGTCGGCGGGTTCGGGGTCGGTTCCGACCTGACGTGGCAGGCGTTTCCGTACGCAAGCTGGCGCTTCGCCCCATGGGGCTCGCTCCAAGCCGGCTACCGCTGGCTCTACGCGGACTATGAAGACGGCAGCGGCACATCGAAGTTCGGCTACGACGTCACGACGCAGGGCCCGCAGCTCGGCATCACCGGCCATTTCTAGCGGAACAGGGGAATCCGATGGGACACGGGGAACAGATGCCGCCGCAGGTGGTGGAAAGGGTGCGCCGGGCGTTTGCGCTCCCGGCGGAGGCAAGCGGATTTGAGTGCATCAAGCAGGGCAAATGGTGCAACGCGGACATTTACCGGTTCGAAGCAAACGGGCGGGCGCGGGTGGCCAAGGAGTTCCATTCGCGGCATCCGCTCGTGCGCCTGACCATCGGCCGGTTCCTGATCGCCCGCGAAGCCAAGGCCCTGCTGCGGCTGGCGGGATTGCCAGGCATTCCGGGCGGGGTGCGGCGGTTGGATCCCTATGCCTTGGTGATGGATTACCTCCCCGGCCAGACGCTGGCCGAGCTCGCGCGGCGGCGCAGCCAGCTGCCGAAGCGCTTTTTCGAGGAGCTGGAAGGACGGCTGGAAACCATGCACCGGGCGGGCTTTTCCCATCTCGACCTGCGCAACCTCGGCAACATGATCTGCGGCAACGACGGACAGCCGTGGTTCATCGATTTCCAATCCTGCGTCTGCATCCGGGGCCTGCCGCCCGTCCTGCGGCGGCAGATGCAGGAGACCGATTATTCCGGCATCGGCAAGGGGTGGATCAAGCTCTGCGAAGAGCCGCTCGATCCGGCGCGCGCCGCCCGGCTGGACCGCTTCGGTAAAACCCGGCGGTTCTGGATCTTCAAAGGCTATTGGCTGGACAAAACCCTCCCGCATTTGCGCGGGAAGCCGTCCAAACACCACTTGACACCCCATGGCATCCGAGAGTTCCATTATTAACTTGGCGATGGTGGCCACGCATGGCCGACCCCCATACCCAATCCGCTTCGGTTGCCGAAGCGAAGTGTAAGCGAAAGGAAGAGAAACCTATGAATACCAAGCAAACCACCCCCATCTGCGGCCTGCTGGCGCTTGCCAGCCTGGCCGTAACCGCCTGCGCGGCGCAAAAGGTCGACCGCACGGTGCTGCCGATCCAGTTCCCGAAGCAACCGCCAATCACCGAACGGTACGCCAAGGATGTGAAGACCATTCCTCCCCGGCAGGAGGTGAAAGCGCCCGCAGGCGCCCCGAACGTGGTCATTGTGTTGATCGACGACCTCGGCTTCGGCGCCACGGAAACCTTCGGCGGCCCGCTCAAGACGCCGACCATGAACCAATTGGCGACCGGCGGGCTGCGCTACAACAGCTTCCACACCACAGCGCTCTGCTCGCCGACGCGCGTCGCCCTCAAGTCCGGCCGCAACCATCATACCGCGAACA
>JBGSLE010000281.1:0-1788 GCA_041740875.1 Pontiella sp.
CTCGAGTCGCGGTAGGCAATCCCCGCGAGGGAAGCCGTTTGCCGTCCTGCGGCGCGGCTCCCCGCGCAACACATGAAGGATTCCCCATGAAAATCGCCATCACCACCGCCGGAGAAAACCTCTCGGCGCCCATCGACGCCCGCTTCGGCCGCGCGCCCCGCTTCCTGATCTACCAAACCGAAACCGGCCTCTTCCACCTCCGCGACAACGTGCAAAACCTGAACGCCGCCCAAGGCGCGGGCATCCAGTCGGCCATGAACCTCTGCCAGGAAAAGGTCGATTGCGTCATCACCGGCAACTGCGGTCCCAAGGCCTACGCCACGCTCGACGCCGCCGCCATCAAGCTCTTCACCTGCGGCGACATGACCATCGGCACGGCGCTCGACCTGCTCCGGCGCGGCGAACTCGCGCCCGCCACCAGCCCCAACGTGGAAGGGCATTGGGAATAGGCATGAAAAGCTATGCCGAATGCATCCCCTGCTTTGTCCGCCAGGCGCTCGACGCCGCGCGGCAGGTGAACGCCGATGAAGCGCAGACCCACCGCACCCTCCGCCGGGTGTTGCGCGAAGCCGCCGATTTCCCGTTCGAGCTCCCGCCCCCGGCCATGGCACGGACGATCCACCGCATCATCCGCGAGGAGACCGGCTGCGCCGACCCCTACGCCGCCATCAAGGCCGACTCAACCCGACTCGCGCTCCGGCTGGTAGAGGAGGCACGCGAAACCATCGCGGCGGCGATCGACCCCTTTAAAATGGCGCTGCGGTTCGCCATCGCCGGCAACATCATGGATTTTGCACTAGCCTCCAACTGGAACCGGCTCGATCTGGGCAATTTCATCGAGCAGACGCGCCTGCATCCGCTGGACGACGATGCAGTCGACCAACTTCGCCAAGCCGTCCAGCAGGCCGAAACCATCCTCTACTTGGGCGACAACACCGGCGAAACGGTATTCGACCGGCTGCTGATCGAGCAGATGCCGGGCAAGACGGTGCGCTATGCGGTCAAGGGTGCGCCGGTCATCAACGACGTCACGCGGGAAGACGCCCTCGCCGCCGGCCTGGACGAAGTGGCCGAACTGGTGGAAAACGGCCACGATGCCCCCGGCACACTTTTGGAGCATTGTTCTGCCGCCTTCCGCCGCCTCTTCGACGAGGCCGATCTCGTGATTGCCAAAGGCCAAGCCAACTATGAGAGCCTCAGCCAGGTTGACCGTCCGGTGTTTTTTCTGACGCAAATCAAGTGCGCGGTGCTGGCGCGCGACCTCGCCGCGCCGGTCGGCAGCTGGATGGTCCGCCGTCACGGAGGCTTAGAGCCATGAGGATCGCCATCGCCTCCGGCAAGGGCGGCACCGGGAAAACCACCATCGCCTGCGCGCTGGCCTTTTCGGTACACGACCCGGTGCGGCTGCTCGATTGCGACGTCGAGGAGCCGAACAGCCATTTTTTCATCCAACCCCACATTGAGCATACGGAAGAGGTCTCCAGCCCGGTTCCGCAGGTCGATGAAACAAAATGCACCGGATGCGGCGAATGCGGTCGCGTCTGTCAGTTTAGCGCCATCGTCCCGCTCGGAAAAAAGGTTCTGGTTTTCCCTGAGCTGTGTCACGGCTGCGGCGGCTGCGCGCGGATTTGCCCGTCAGGCGCTATCACGGAGGTTCCGCATAAAATCGGTATGCTCGAAATCGGGCGGCGCGGCGACGTGGAGTTTGTTTCGGGACGGATGGATGTCGGCCGCGCGATGTCGCCGCCGGTCATCCGCGCCACCCTGCAACAGGCCCGCCCAGAGGGG
>JBGSLE010000282.1:0-17365 GCA_041740875.1 Pontiella sp.
CCCGGCGTCCTGCCGGGCCAGGACCTGGTTCCTTCCGGCAGGCGCGGCGATGCCGAGGTCGGCCTGCTGTTTGCCGATCCGCTGTTCGATACCGAGGCGATGAAGCGGAAGATCTTCCGCTTCAAGCCAGGTTCCCCGGCGGAAAAGCTCGGGATCAAGCCGCTGGATATGAGCCAGGTGGGATCGACCGTGCGGGATGCTCCATGCGTAGAAGGGATACGATCGTTATGAAAAAGCCACTGCTCGCCACCGTCCTGCTGCTATGTCCGTTCGCGGCGTTCCCGGCCGCCGAAAAACCTAACATCGTGCTGATACTGGTGGACGACATGGGCTATGCCGACACCCAGCCCTATGGCTCGGAGATCCGTACCCCGAACCTGATGAATCTGGCCGAGAACGGCCTGCGCTTCAGCCGATTCTACAACTGCGCGAAGTGCGCGCCGACCCGTAGTTCGCTGATGACCGGCCTGTATCCCCAGCAGGCGGGGATGGCTGCCAATCCGCATGAAAGCGGTGCGGAGATACCCCCAAATGCGGTCTCCCTCGGCGAGGTGCTGCGCTCGGCCGGCTATGCCACCTACGTCTCCGGCAAATGGCATCTGACCGGCAATCGGGATGAGACCGACCTCGCCAAAAAGAACGGCTGGCCCCTGCAACGGGGCTTCGACCGATTTTTCGGCTTTCTCGATGGCACCAGCACCTACCTGGACGCTGATAAGAAGAATGTTGATAATGAGCCAGCCACCGAGAAGGACATCCCTCCGGGAAGCTACCTCACCGATGTGATCGCCGATCATGCGGTCACCTTCCTCTCCGATCATGCGAAGACGCAGCCAACAAAACCGTTCTTCCTGTATCTTCCCTTCAACGCACCGCATGCCCCTTACATCGCCAAGGAAGAGGACGCCAAATCCTATGAGGGCGTCTATGACGTTGGCTGGGACGTCCTCCGTGAGCGGCGTCTGGCCAAGCAGAAGGAACTGGGAGTCATGCCACCAGGTTGCCAGCTCTCTCCCCGATTGGAGAAATGTCCGGCCTGGGAGACGCTGACGCCCGCGAAGAAGCAGGAAGCCGCGCAGGTCATGTCCATCTATGCCGGCATGATCACCTGCATGGATCGCGGCGTCGGTCGGGTGCTGGAGACCCTGGATCAGATCCATCAGCGCGACAACACCGTCATCTTCTTTCTTTCGGACAATGGATGCGGCGTCTCGAAGGATGAACCGAACCTGAAAACGTACAAAAAAAACGAACAGAAGCCGAAAGGATATCAGGCAGCGAGTGAAATTGGAGCACCCTGGGGCAACGTGGCCAATACGCCTTTCAACTATGGCAAAGGCTACACCTGGGAGGGCGGCATCGCGACCGAACTGATCATCAACTGGCCGCAGGGCATGCCGAAAACAGTACGCGGCACGGTGACCCAGGAATTCGGCCACGTGGTCGATCTGATGGCCACCTGCGTGGATCTCGCCCAGGCGACCTATCCTACGAAGTTCAACGATCACGACATCATGCCCATGGAAGGCTTCAGCCTGGTCCCGACCATGTTGGGGAAGCCTCTGGGAGCCCGCAGATTCTGCTGGCGCTACGGCCACAACGATGCGGCCCTCGACGGCACGTGGAAGATCCTGCGCCACAAGGAAAGTGATCCGTGGCTGCTGTTCGACCTCAAAACTGATCCGAGCGAACTGCATGACCAGGCCGCCACCCATCCGGAGATCCTGAAAAAGCTCGTGCAGCAGTGGCAGGACTGGTCGGATCGCGTTGGCGCAGAGGCCTTCACGGAATCAAAAAAGAAGAAAACGAAATAATCTGACCATCGCCGGATTGCGCCCCCTCCTGCCAGGAAGCCCCATGCCAGCCACCCGTCTCACCACCCTTCTAGCCCTGCTCGCCTGCGGCGGCATCGCCTCCGCCGCTGACGGCGTGCCCAACTTCGTCATCTTCCTCGCGGACGATCTCGGCTATGCTGACGTGTCTTGTTACGGCGGCACGACCAGGACGCCGTACATCGACCGTCTCGCCCAGGAAGGGATGCGCCTCACCGATTTCCATTCCAACGGGGTCAACTGCTCGCCGAGCCGGTGCGCCCTGGTGACCGGCCGCTACCCGGCGCGAGCCGGCATCAACGGCATCATCAACTGGAACAGTGATCATGGGCTAAAAACCGGTGAATACACGTTCGCGATGGCGCTTAAGACCTTGGGTTATACCAATGCCGTTTTCGGCAAATGGCATCTTGGCGGAATCCCGGAATCCAATCCCCTAAACTTCGGATTCGATGAATTTATCGGTCAATTGGGCGGAAGTATCCATTACTTCACCCACAGGGAATCGGAGAATGGGGGCAACAAAGTGGACTGGCATCAAGGATTCCAAACCTTGGACGAGAAGGGTTATTCGACCACTCTCATCGCCGACCATGCCATCGACTTCATCAAGCGCAACGCCTCCAAGCCCTTCTGTCTCTACGTTCCCTTCAATGCCGTGCATACGCCCATTCTGGATCCAAAGACCGGAGACAAGTCCAAGACGCCTGAAACCTACGCACTGGTCGTCCAAGAGCTGGATAAAGCGGTTGGGCGCGTGGTGGAGGCGCTCGATCAGGCACAGCTTTCCGAGCACACGCTGGTCTTCTTCACCTCAGACAATGGGGCGCATGAGAATACCCCCAGCGACAGCAACAAACCCTTGAGCGGCGGCAAGGGCACCGTTTGGGAGGGCGGACATCGGGTGGCCTGCGTCGCTCGCTGGCCCGGGCATATTCCCGCAGGGAAGACCACCGATCAGACTGTAATGATCATGGATCTGATGCCAACCATACTGGAGTTGGCCGGAGTAAGCCAGCCGGCCCCGCATCCGCTCGACGGAATATCGCTGGTTCCCTTGCTTCTGCGTCAGCAACCCCTGCCGGCGCGTCCTCTCTTCTGGGCGCATAGCGGCGGCTGGGCGATGCGGGAAGGCCCATGGAAGCTGCTCATCGAAGGCTCCGAAACCCATCTTTTTAAACTGGATGAAGACCTGTCTGAAAAACACGATCTGGCTCAACAGCAGCCCGAGCGGGTGCAAACCATGCGTGTAGCGCTGGAGGCTTGGTATCAGGAGGTCGGCGGAGAAAAAATCGTCGGCAAGAGCAAAGCTAAGCGCAGTAAAAAAGAAGAAGAGTAAACGCGACGAACGGTCGGCTCATGCTCAAGTGGATCGATAACGGCACCGGAAGAGACGAAAATAACGCAAAGGAAAACCGCATGAAACACACAGTCGCCCTCCTTTCCACCCTGTTGCTATGTCCGTTCGCGGCGTTTCCCGCCGCCGAAAAACCTAACATCGTGCTGATACTCGTGGACGACATGGGCTATGCCGACACCCAGCCCTATGGCTCCGAAATCCAGACGCCGCACCTGATGGGCCTGGCCCAGAACGGCCTGCGCTTCACCGATTTCCACAACTGCGCCAAGTGCTCGCCCACGCGCGGGGCATTGATGACCGGGCTCTATCCGCAGCAGGCGGGGATGGCGAAATTGCCGAAAGCCGGCATGAATCCCACGGGCGAAGAGGGCGGGGCGGGGGAGCTTGACCGGCAGGCGGTCACCATCGCCGAAGTGTTGAAATCCGCCGGTTACGCCACCTACATGGCGGGCAAATGGCACCTCACCGGCCTGACCAAGCCCGATAGCCCGACCTTCGGCTGGCCCCGGCAGCGGGGCTTCGACCGCTTCTTCGGCTTCCTCGGCGGCGTGGCCCGTTATTTCGACTGCGATTCGCTGATGAGCGACAACACGCCGGTGGACGCGCCCGCCGGCAGCTATGTCACCGATCTCTTCGCCGAACACGCCAGTACCTTCATCGCCGAGCATGCCAGAACCAAGGCCGACACGCCGTTCTTCATGTATCTGGCCTTCAATGCGCCCCATTGGGGGCACACGGCCAGGGACGAGGATGCCGCGCTCTACAAGGACACCTACACCGTCGGTTGGGATGTGCTGAGAGAACAGCGCCTCGCCAAGCAGAAGGAACTCGGCGTGATCCCCCCGGACTGCGTCCTGTCGCCGCGCAACGAGGATGTGCCGGCATGGGACAGCCTCAATGCCGGTCAGAAGGCCGAGTATGCCCAGGCCATGGCGGTCTATGCCGGGATGATCACCTGCATGGACCGAGGCATCGGCCGGGTGCTGGCGGCCCTGGAGGCGGCGCAGCTGCGCGACAACACCCTGGTGGTGTTCCTCGCGGACAACGGGGCCAGCGCCGAAGGCGCGACCAGCATGAAGCGGGGGAAAGATGGCCATCTGAGCGGCCGCGCGGGCGCGGGCTGGGCGAATGTGTCCAACGCGCCGTTCCGCTATTGGAAAAACACCACCTGGCAGGGCGGTACCGCCACCGAGCTGATCCTCAACTGGCCCAACGGCCTCGCGCCATCCATGCGGGGAACGGTCACTGCCGAACTCGGCCACGTGATCGACCTGATGCCCACCTGCGTCGAGCTGGCGCAGGCCACCTATCCTGCGGCGTTCAACGGCAACGCGATTGCGCCGATGGAGGGCCGCAGCTTGGTTCCGGTTCTACACGAGCAATCGCTGGGGCGGCGGGAACTGTTCTGGCAATACGGCACCTACGATTCGGCCCGCCGTGGCTCGCGGAAGATCATCCGCAAGGGCGGCGGAGACTGGCAGCTGTTCGACCTCGGGCGGGATCCGTCCGAAATCAACGACCAGTCCAGCCAGTATCCCGAAGAGGTCAAGGATCTGTCGGCGCTATGGCAACGCTGGGAAGGGCGCGTGCATGCGGCAGCCCCGGCAGGGACTAGCGGCCAGGGCCGCAAAGGGAAGAAATAGGAAGGGTAAAAATTTGACAGGATAGGCTTGGTTGATGTCTGGTTCCCCCTTGATAGCTAGATAAACGTTTAATTCGGAGATTATATGAGTCATTCACGACGTCAAATGCTGGGGTCCGCCGCAGCGGCTTCCGTTTTTTCCATGGTTCCCGCCGCGGTGTTGGCGGCCAAAAAGGAGCGGGTGGCATTGGCCCCGAGCGAAAAGCTGAATCTCGCGTTTGTGGGCGTGGGCGGACGGGGAAAGGCGAATGTCGGGGCTTGCAGCCACCATAACGTCTATGCGATTTGCGACGTGGATCGGGATCACGCTGCGGAAAATATTCAAAAATATGGCTCGGCCAAGTTTTATAGCGATTGGCGCGCGCTGTTGGATAAAGAGGCCAAGAACATCGATGCGGTGGTGGTTTCAACGCCCGATCATTGCCATGCGGTGATCAGTATGGCCGCGATGCAGCTCGGGCTGGGGGTCTATTGCGAAAAACCGTTGACCCGCACGCTGTCTGAAGCGCGGCTGATTGCGGCGGCGGCCAAAAAATACCAGGTGGCGACGCAGATGGGTAACCAAGGCCATTCCACGGAAGGGGCGCGGATGACCAACGAATGGGTTCAGTCGGGGTTGTTGGGCGACATTCGCGAGGTTCATTGCTGGACGAATCGTCCGTCGTGGCCGCAGGGCGTGGTTCGTCCGGCGGGGGCTCCGGTTCCGGCAACGCTCAACTGGGATGTTTGGCTGGGGCCGGCCCCGGACGCTCCGTACAGTCCCGATATCGCGCCGTTTAAATGGCGTGGGTATTGGGAGTATGGCGCGGGTGCGCTGGGCGATATGGGGGCGCATATTTTGGATCATCCGGTGTGGGCATTGAACTTGGGCGCGCCGGTGAGCGTGGTGGCCGAGTTTGAGCGGGAAAGCGGGGCGAGTGCGAAGGACACCTATCCTGCGGGTTCGGTGGTAACCTACCGGTTCGCTGCGCGTGGAAAATTGCCGCCGGTAACGGTGAAGTGGTTTGATGGCCGACGTCGGTTGCCGCCCGTTCCGCCTACGTTGGAGGCCGGGCGCAAGTTGCCGTCCAATGGGGTGATTTATTACGGAAGCAAGCATTGCATGATGCATGATAGCCATGGCGGGACGCCGCGTGTTTTCCCCGAAACAGAGATGAAGTCGTTGCTGATGGAAAAGGCCTTGCCGGCGAAAACCATACTGCGGTCCCCGGGCCATTACGAAGAGTGGTTTCAGGCGGTGAAAGCGAAGAATCCTTCGCTGGCCACATCCGAGTTTGGATATGCGGGTGCGTTGACCGAGACGATTTTGTTGGGCTGTTTGGCGCAGCGGGTGGGGCCGGGCATAGAGTTGGAATGGGACAGTGCCGCGCTGAAAACCAACAACGATATCGCCAACCGGCATGTGCATCACGAGTACCGCAACGGGTGGTCGTTGGGTTGATCGCCCGCGCGTGTGAAGATGGTGTTGGGCGGCTGCCAAAATGGGTTGGTGGTTGCCAGCAGGGATTTTAGCTGGAATCGAACGAGAGCATGGAGATTGGTTATGAAACAATGGTTTAGCGTGTTGGTTGCAGTGGCGGGGTTGGCGCAGGGAAGCATGGCGCAGGGAAGCATGGCGCAGGAGCAGGGATTGACGAGCGCGCAGAAGGCGGAGGGATGGAAATTGCTTTTTGACGGGACTTCGTTGAATGGATGGGAAGTGAAGAGCGGTTTTGCGGAGTATCGGGTTGAGGAAGGGTCGATTGTTGGGAAGACCGTGGCGGGCAGTCCGAACACGTTTTTGTGTACGAAAGAGCGGTTTGCGGATTTTGAATTGGTGTTTGAGACGAAGCTGGATAACAACGAATTGAATTCGGGGGTCCAGGTACGTTCAACGATCAATGCGGGGACGGAGACCAAATATGGGGGCCGGGTGGGTGGGCCGCAGGTGGAGTTCGAGAAGTCGCCCGGTCAATCGGGATTTGTGTATGGCGAGTCGCTGAAGGGATGGTTGTCGCCGGAGCCCAATTCGAGTGACAAATCGGTTTCCTCGAACACGCTGGTTAAAAACGGGGAGTGGAACCAGTACCGCATTCTGGTGGAAGGGGCGCGGATTCAGACCTGGATAAACGGACAACCGGTGGCGGACTTGACGTTGGACGAGTCGCTGGCGGCAACGTATGCGAAGGGGTTGGTCGGGTTGCAGGTGCATGGGGTGAAGAAGGATCAGGGGCCGTATCAGGTGCGTTGGCGGAATATCAAGATCCGCCCCATTGCGAAATGAACGGAAACCCCTCCATCCGGGAAGACAAATGAAAAAGCCCCTGCTCGCCACCGTCCTGCTGCTAGGACCGTGCGCGGCGTTCCCCGCCGCCGAAAAACCCAACATGGTCATTATTTTGGCGGACGATCTCGGGTATGGCGACGTGGGTTGCCACGGCAGTTGGATCCAGACGCCGAACATCGATCAATTGGCGCAGGAGGGGCTGCGCTTCACCGACTTCCACGCCAACGGCAATGTATGCACGCCGACACGCTGTGCGCTGCTAACGGGGCGTTACCAGCAGCGCGCCAAGCTGAATGGGGTGCTCCAGCCGAGCAGCCAGGACGGATTGGCGCAAGCGGAGTTTACCTTTGCGGAGGCGCTGAAGTCGGTCGGATATGCCACGGCGGTTTTCGGCAAATGGCATTTGGGGAGCTCCCGCCCGGAGTATAACCCGGTGAATCATGGGTTTGATGAGTTCCGCGGGTTGTTGACCGGCAACATCGACTATTTCACCCATTGCAAAGGCGACCAGCTGGATTGGTGGGACGGGCTCAAGCCGCTGGAGGAAAAGGGCTATACCACGACGCTGATCACCGATCACGCGGTCGATTTCATCCAGCGCGCAAAAGCCAAACCGTTCTGCCTCTATGTGGCATTCAACGCGGTGCATACGCCGATTCAGGAGGTGGGAAGCGGCCTGCCGTCCAAGACCGCCGAAACGTATGGGAACATGACGCACGCGATGGATGTGGGAATCGGCCGGATCGCGGCGGCGCTCAAGGGAAACGGGCTGGCCGAAAAGACGTTTGTGTTCTTCTTCTCAGACAATGGTGGTCACGAAGGAATTGCCGGCATGAGCAACCAGCCGCTGCGCGGAGCCAAGGGGAGCTTCTGGGAAGGCGGGATGCGGGTGCCTGGAATCGCGTGGTGGCCGGGGCACGTTCCGGCGGGGACGGTGACGGGGCAGATGGCCATCGGCATGGATTTGATGCCGACGATGATGGAGCTGGCCGGAGCCACGTTGCCGCCGGGCCGCACCCTCGACGGCGTTTCGCTGGTTTCATTGCTGCTGCACGGCCAGCCGCTGGCGCCGCGCAACTTGTTCTGGAACAAAGGCCTGGAGTCGGCGGTGCGGGATGGGCCGTGGAAGATGCGGGTCGCAGAGGGAGCGGTGAGTTTGTTCAATCTCGACACCGATCTTGCGGAAACCGAGGACCGCGCGGCGCAGGAGCCCGAACGGGTGCAGCGCATGCGCGCTGCTTTGGATGCGTGGACCCAGGAAGTGGGCGCCCGCGATAGCGTAAAACCCAAAACCCCGCCGGTAAAAACGCAGCGGCCGTCGCCAAAAAAGTGAACCGAATGTCAGATTGCCCCGCATTGACACAATACCCGGAAAGAACATGCAAAAGATCCTGCTCAAGCTGTTGATGATGGTGCTGGTTCCGGTGGCGCTGCCTGCGGCGGATCGCCCGAACGTGGTCTATATTTTGGCCGACGACATGGGGTATGGCGATGTGGGCGCGCTCAACCCGGACGGAAAAATCCCGACGCCGAACATCGATCGGATCGCGAAGGAAGGGATGGTTTTTACCGACGCGCATTCCGGCTCGTCGGTCTGCACGCCGACGCGCTATGGGATTGTTACGGGCCGCTATGCGTGGCGCGTAAAGCCCCAGGGGGTTCTGGGGGGGACGAGTCCGGCCATGATCACCCCGGATCGCCTGACGGTGGCGGGCTTCCTCAAGGCGCAGGGCTATCAAACCGCGTGTGTCGGCAAGTGGCACATGGGGATGGACATGGCCTTGGCAGGCAAGGGGAAGGATGAGGTCGACTGGGCAAAACCGATTCAAAACGGCCCGGTGGCGGCGGGGTTCGATTATTATTACGGCATTCCGGCGTCGCTCGACATGGCACCCTACGTCTACATCGAAAACGACCGTTTTACCGCCGTGCCGACGCGCAAGACGAAGGGCGAAAGCGGCTATCCGTTCTATCGCCCGGGGCCGATTGCGGATGATTTTGAAATCGAGCAGGTGTTGCCGCGCCTGACCGATAAGGCGGTGCGCTACATCCTCGACCACGCCAAGCAGGATAAGCCCTTTTTCCTCTATTTTCCGCTCACCGGGCCGCATACGCCGGTGATTCCGACCCCGGAGTTCAAAGGGAAAACCACGCTGGGCGATTACGGCGATTTTTGCGTGGAGGTCGATGCGATGGTCGGCAAGGTGCTGGCGGCGCTCGACCAGGCGGGCATCGCGCAGGATACCTGGATTGTTTTCACCTCCGACAACGGCTGTTCCCCGCAGGCCCGGTTCGACCACCTGCTGCCGCTCGGCCACAACCCCAGTTTCCTCTTCCGCGGCCACAAGGCCGATATCTTCGAGGGGGGGCACCGCGTTCCGTTCGTGATGCGCTGGCCGGGAAAAATAAAGGCCGGCTCGCAAAGCAAGGAACCGGTTTGCCTCACCGATTTGATGGCCACCTGCGCCGACCTGGTGGGGCGTAAACTGCCCGACACGGCAGGGGAAGACAGCGTAAGCATGCTGCCCGCGATGCTCGGCAAGGCGCAACCCTTGCGCGCTGCGGTGGTGCATCACTCGATCAACGGATCGTTCGCGATCCGCCAAGGTCCGTGGAAGCTGGCGTTCTGCTCCGGCTCCGGCGGATGGAGCGATCCAAAGCCCAATTCGGCGGAGGCGAAAAAGCTGCCGTCCATCCAGCTCTACGATCTTTCGGCCGACATCGCCGAACAGCGCAACGTCGCGGCCGATCATCCGGAAGTGGTGCAGCGCATGACCGACCTGTTGCAAGGCTATGCCGACAGCGGACGCAGCACGCCCGGCGCGGCGCAAAAAAACGACATTCCCGTCGACATCTGGCGGAATGCTAAAAAGTGACGAAGCATAGTCCGGCTATGACGGAAAAGTAGGGATGGCGCAGTCATGGGATCTTCAGTGCGCAAGGTACAGGTTTTGATGGTGGCCCTGCTGCTCGCGGCCGGGCTCCAAGGCGCATGCGCCCAAGTGGCGGCGAATGACATCGATGTATTCACCGCAACGCAGGACCGGCACAGGGTGGCAACCACGGAGGGACCGCCAGCCGCCGACCAGCGGGTGTTCATGACCTTGCCCGGCTGTGAAACGACCAAGCACACGCTCTACCTGCCGAAAAACTGGAAGGCGACCGGGAACTATCCGGTGTTGGTGGAATACCTTGGCAACAATGGTAACGTTTCGACCAATAAGACGCATGCCAGCATGGGGCAGCTGATCTGCAACCGCAGGGACTATATCGTCCTCTGCTTGCCATTTTTGAACGAAAAGAAGGTGGAGCAGCAATTCTGGTGGGGCGACCCGGCCACGACCGTGGCGTATGCCAAGGCGGCGATCCGGGATGTCTGCGCCAATTGGGGCGGGGATGCGGACAAGCTCGTCCTCATCGGCCATTCGCGCGGGGCGATTGCCTGCAATTATATCGGGTTGTACGACGACGAGATTGCGAAGCTCTGGCGCGGCATGATCCCCGTGTCGCATTATGGCAACCGGCACATGGGGTTGAAAGGCCATCTCGTGGCATGGGAGATTCCGGAGGGCGTGGATATCGCCAACATGCAACGGCTGGGTTCAACGCCGCAGCTGATCGTTGCCGAATACCACGACACGGCGGCATCCCCTAAAAAGATAAAACAGAAGTCGGCCCAGTCCATCGGCATGCTCAAAGCCGAACATGGCATCACCACGATGGATGAGGCGGTTAAGCAGATGAAGCTGGCGCCGGCCTACATACCGGAGCAGACGGTCGAATTCATCGACAAATACGGCTCGCCGGACCGGCGCATCGACTATCTTCCGCTACCGTACCTCAACCATACCCCCGACTATTTCCAGTTTGATATTCCGCAGCGGGCGGCCGTGGAGGCGTGGTTGTCGCGGATCCTCGGCGACGCGCCCGCCGCCCGGATTCAACCTAAACGGAAGATCCCGGGTCATCCCCAAACCTAACTCGCCCCGGGGCTAAAATCTCCAAGCCACCGCGTGCCCGGCGGTGGCAGCGGTCAAAAAAACCGGGAAAAACGTTGACAAAAAACGATTGTTAAGTAAAACGATATACCAAATTAAGTGGCGATGTGTCGAACCCGCTGACTGCGGGTGCTAGCCGCAAGAAGCGGTGACGCTCCAGGGCTGCCGGGAAGTCGGAAGAGGAAAACAAACAACAGAGGGAAAAAATGAAAACTGCATGGAAACGAATTCTTGTTGCATCGATAGCCGCTGTGGCGGTTCCGGGGATGGCCGCGATCACGTTCGATTTTGACACTCCCGCCAGCGTCGCATCCAAGACCTATACCTTCAGCAACCTGGGATCCAATACGGTGGTGAGTGCGGGAACCATCGTGGCCGGCGACAGCCTGACGATTGCGGCCACGAATACGGAAACTTTTACCATGACCGTGACGGCCGTCACGAACTGGTCGAACGCCGATGCGATCGCCTCCGGCGACATCAACGCCTATCTTGGCAGCCGGACGGCGGCCAATTGGGGCGGAAACTCGGCGGGGATCGGCCCAAATGCCGGAACGGCATTGGCATACGACAAACCCGGGGAAGCGCTCATCTGCACCTTCGACCTGTCGGGGCTGAGCGCGGAAAGCCAAGCCAATTTCAGAATGACGGCGTGGGCCGGGGCCAATCTAACCACTGCTGGAGATTTGTTTGACTGGGCCGTGATCGATGCGTCGGCCAATTCGTTTGCGGCCTATGCCTCGGGGTTGACGACGGTGGGCAGTGTCTCCCAGAACGCCTTCGCAGCGGCCAAGCCGCAGGTCGGCAATGGCGACATCTTCGTGCTCGCCTATCGGGCCACGACCACGGCTGTCAACAAGAAGCTGGCCACGGTTTCGTTCGATATTGCGCCGCCGCCGACACCCTACAACGGCATGAGGTTCAATTTCGACGAGCCTGTGGCTCCCATGTCGAAAACCTATACGTTCATCAGCTTGGGAGCCGCCCCGGTGGCGACCGCAGGCACCATTGTTCCGGGCGCAAGCCTGGCGGATGCGGCCAACCTCGGTTCCGAATCGTTTAGCATGACGGTGACGGCCGTCACAAACTGGTCGAACGCCGATGCGATCACTTCCGGCGATATCAACGCATACCTCGGTAGCCGGACCGCAACCAATTGGGGTGGCAATGCCGCCGGCATCGGGCCGAGTGCGGGTGTCGAAAAAGCATTCGATTCCGTTGGCGAGGCGTTGATCTTCACGTTTAATCTTTCGGGGCTGAGCGCCGAGCACCAGGCCAATTTCAAGATGACGGCGTGGGCGGGCGCCAATCTCGTTGCCGAAGATTTGTTTGACACGGCGGTGGTGGACATATCGTCCAATTCGTTGAGCTTCTCCACCTCTGGGCAGTCACCGGTGGCTTCGATGAACGCGTTGGCGGCCGCCGATCCGCTGGTGGGGAATGGCGACCGGTTTGTGATCGCCTATCAAACAACGGTCGGGGCCAGCAGCAAGAAGCTGGCGACGATGACGTTCAATATTTTTGGCGCGGCATCCGCAGGCGGCTATGCGGCTTGGGCGACCACCTACAACGCCGGTGCCGCAACGGACAATCCGGACAACGACGCCTATCTCAACTTCTACGAATATGCGACCGGCGGCAACCCCACGAATGCGGGCGATGTCGGGCTCGATCCGGTTGCGGCCTCGGCTTCGGCCGCTGGGCTGGTCTATGTCCACCGGGAGCGCACGGATACGGCCGACCTGCTCTACACCATCCAGAGCCGTACCGGTTTGGTGGCTGGAGATTGGGCGCCCGCCACCAACGCCACCTTCGTGGGCGAAGGCGTGATCGGCGAAAACATTAAGGCCGTCACCAACCTCATTCCGGCCGTCCAGAGCGCCGAATTCATCAACCTGAAAATCGACCAGCTATAGGCGGCATTTTTCATCCGTGGGGTCGGTTGCTAAAACGCCTCAACCGCTTTTTCGTGCGCATGCCCGGTGATCCGGGCATGCGCTTTTTACCATGGCGTTTAAAAGGAATCGGTTATGAGTTTTGTTTTGAACCTCGCGTTTGTCCGCATGCTGCGTCCGGTTTGGGTCGCTGTTTCCGTCGGCGCCGTCTGTTCGGCGGGGGCGGAAGAGCTGAAGCTGCACGTGCCGTGGAACGAGGCGGATGCGCGCGCGCAGGCCATCGCCCATCAAATGAGCTTTGCGGATAAGGTCAAGTTGACCGGCGGGGGGCTCGTTCCGGTTTTGGGCGGCCAAAAGGCGGATGGATATACGTGGTGCGGTTCGCTGGCGATCAAGGAGGCTAAAATTCCCGGCATGGCGATGGCCGATGCATCGGCGGGCATCCGGATTCGGAACGACAAGACGAAGACGCATCCGCGGGGGAGCGAATACCCCGAAAATCTGAAGGCGACGAGTTTTCCGGCGTTGATCGCGCTGGCGGCGACGTGGAATCCAGATTTGGCGGCGGAGTATGCGGCGGCGCTGGCGAAGGAGGCGCGGAGCAAGGGGGTTCACATTTTGCTGGGGCCGTCGATCAACATTCAGCGGCAGGCGCAGAATGGACGCAGTTTTGAGTACCTGGGGGAAGATCCCTTTTTGGCGGGCAGGATGGTGGCGCCGTATGTGCGCGCGCTCCAGGCGAACGGCGTGATGGCGATGACAAAGCATTTTGCGGCGAACCAGACCGAATGGTTCCGCCAGCAGAGCAACACGGTCGTGGAGGAGCGGACGCTGTGGGAGATCTATTTCCCGGCTTTCGAGGCGGCGATCCGCGAGGGCGGCAGCTTGGCGATCATGACCTCGTACAATTTGATCAACGGCGAGTGGCCGGGACAGGACAAGTGGCTGTTGACGGACATCTTGCGCAACAAAATGGATTTCAAGGGGGCAATCGTTACCGACTGGAAGTCGGTCTACGTGCCGGACCGGATCATCAACTCGGGCATGGATTTGGTGATGCCGGACAACGGGATGGTCATGGCGGCCTTCAAGAAGGGCGAAATTACGGAAGCCAAATACGGCCCGCAGGTCGACCGGATGGTGGTGGAGTTTTTGCGCCCCTGCATCGCGATGGGTTTCCTGGATCAGACGGTCGAAGAACGGAAAGTCGCTGTCGATTGGAACGAGCACCACGCGCTGGTGCGGCGCATCGGCACGGAGGGCGTGGTACTGCTGAAAAACCAGGACGAGGTGCTGCCGCTCGACCCCGAGGTGGTCGGGTCGGTTTTGGTGACGGGGCCGAATGCGGTCGAGACGCCAGTGGGCGGTGGCGGTTCGGGCAGCGTGCCGGGCTGGGGCCAGGTGGATATCGTGACCGGACTAAAGCGGGTGTTCGGCGATGAGAAGGTGATGTATTTCGAGAACCCCTCGGACGAAGAGATCGAGGCGGCGAGCGTGGTGGTGGTCTGCGCGGGGTTCAATGAAAACTACGACACCGAAGGCGGGGATCGACCGTACGCGCTGCCGCAAGGGCAGGATGAGTTGATTGCCCGGTGCGCGGCGAGCAACGAAAAAACGGTGGTGTTGCTCAGCGGCGGTTCGGGCATGGCGATGCCGTGGAAGGACCGCGTTGCGGCGATCTTGCATACGCTCTATCTGGGCCAGGCCGTCGGCGATTCGGTGGCGGACGTGTTGTCGGGCAAGGTGAATCCTTCGGGCCATTTGCCGTTCACAATCCAGAAAAAGATCGATGATTTCCCCGCGAAAAAAGGCTCCACGCTCGAAGGGCTCGACTACCTGGTCGCGGACGGCGGGATCGACAAGGATGGCACGAAAACGCAGTTCAAGAAGACGGTCTTCAAGGAAGGCAAGAAGGCGCATGGCAGGGAGATCTACGACCTGCCCTACAGCGAAGGGGTTTTCGTGGGCTACCGCTGGTATGACCAGCAGAAGATCGAAGTCGATTTCCCCTTCGGCCACGGGTTGTCCTACACCACCTTCGCCATCGGCGATTTGAAGCTTTCGGCGCAAGTCCTTTCGGGCGACCAGCCGCTGGCCGTCAGCGTCACCGTGAAAAACACCGGCAAGCGGGCGGGTGCGGAGGTCGTGCAACTCTATGTCGGCGATCCCAAGGCCAGCGTGCCGCGTCCGCCGAAGGAGCTCAAGGGCTTCCAAAAAGTAATGCTCCAACCCGGCGAAAGCCGGACGGTGACCATGACCCTGAACCGGCGGGACCTCTCGTTCTGGGATCCGGCGACCAAGAACTGGAAGGCCGAAGCGGGCGAATTCCGGGTGCTGGTCGGAAACTCGGCCGGGAATTTGAACTTGGCCGCGTCGTTCATGCGCAAGTAGCGGACAAGCGGGTTGGAGCGCCCAATGGGTTCCGGCCCGAAAAAAGGAGAGGCAGATGAACATAACCGGGTTTGATGCACGCCGTTTTTTTCTGGGTGCCGTGCTTCTTCTGGGGGCTCCAGCGGCGGATGCCTATACGGACTTTGCGGCAACGCAAGACACCTATGTGAATCAGGATGCGCCTTCGAGCAACTATGGAACCAGCGAAGTGCTGCGGGTGCGCACGGGAGCCACGTCGAAGGCGTCCGAGAGCTACATCAGGTTCGATGTTTCCGGCGTGCGGGGAACCATCACCTCGGCCAAGCTGCGCCTCTATTCGAATACCGTGGACGGAAATGTCACGGCCTATCCGGTTCCGGATACCGCCTGGTCGCAAGGGGCGCTGACCTGGAACAACCGCCCCGCCACGGGTTCGGCGCTTTCGACGGCCGCCTGCACGGCGGGCGCATGGGTGGAGTTTGATGTTTCGCCGGCCGTGTCGGGCAATGGATCCTATGCCTTTTGCCTGAAGGATTATTCGCTCAACACCAGCCACGGTTTCCGGTCGAAGGAAAGCATTTCGCCCCCGGTTTTGCGGATCGAGCGTGTCAGCGTGGCCGAATGGCAACGGATTATGCCGACCTATCCGACCGACGATTCGGTGGTGGCGGCGTTTGTAATGGCGGGCGACCGCCTGCCCGCCGACCCGGCGAATCAGGATTGTTCGGAGGCGTTCCAGTTGACGCTGCAGGAGGCAAGCGATATCGGCGGTGGAACCGTCTTTGTTCCTGCGGGCGAGTATCTCTTCACCCAGCCCATTGAAATGCTGCCGAACGTGACGCTGCGCGGGGATTGGAGTTCGGTGGCGGGGAGCGACAAGCAAGTGCTCGGGACGATCCTCAAAGTGACCCACACCAATGACCAGGCCTTTATCCGGATGGCCCGTTCGTCGTGCCTGAAAAACCTCACGATCTGGTATCCCAACCAGAGCCTGACCAATGTGATTCCGTATGCCGCGACCATCGACGGCCAGTATCGAGCCGATGGCGTTGTGCCCGAAAACAACACGGATGAAATCAGCCTTGAAAACATCAATCTGGTGAACTCGTATATCGGTTTCGAACCGAAGAAGGCGATCGCGCGCGCGCACGTTCGCAGCCTGTACGGGTCGCCGCTCAAGCTCGGTCTTTACCAGCGCGAAGCGCACGATATTCCGATGTATAGCGACATTCGTTTTTCCGCCGACTACTGGGCCGAATCCGGCTTGCCCGGCGCGCCGGGCAAGGCCGATCTTCAGGCGTACATGCGTCAAAACACCACCGGCATCCACATGCTCGGCTCGGACAATATCCTGGGCTCCGAGTGGCACGTGGCCGATTGCAACCGCGGGTTTTATCTCTCGGAATACAACGGCGGAACGCTCAATGGAAACCTTTACGGACTCACCAGCGAAAACTGCGTGAACGGCCTCGTGGTGGATGCGCTCGGACTCACCTTTTTCATCGGCTGCTCGTTTCAGGGAACCAGCTCGGCGATCACGCTCAATAGTCTGGGAACGAGTGGGCTGCTTTTCAATGGATGCGACTTCCGCTCGGATGGAACCTACGGCGTCAATTGCGCCTGGAGCGGAAACCTCCCCCGGCTGCTGAGCTTCCAACACTGCACCTTCAACAAGAAGATGCGGGCCGGAACCTCAAACCTTTCCATCGTGGACTCGACCTTCACCCAGAATACACCCTCGATTCAATTGACGTCAAAAACGGAGACCGTTGTTCTGGCGGGCAATACCTACGCCTACGCCGGCGACCCCGTCGAACTCAATGGCGCCAGCGCGGACATTGTCGCGCGGGATGACAATCCGACCTTCAGTCCGGCCTACACGCCCTTCGACATCCATGGCTATGACCAAACGCGCAAACCCGCCGCCGAACACCTGGTGGTGATGGGCGGCACCAGCCATCCGGTCGTGGTGGACGGGACAACCGACGCCGCCCCCGCCGAC
>JBGSLE010000283.1:0-1788 GCA_041740875.1 Pontiella sp.
GGAGCGCAACTGGTTGCTGGCCGAGGAGGATGCCTCCGCCGATCCGTATGCCGACCTCGATTCCTCCAAGGAGGCCGCCAAAGCGGAGAAGGGCTCAAAATCCTGGGGGTTTGGACGCGAGGACGATGCCTATTCCACCAGCCGCCGGGACAGCCAGAGCCAGCCGCGCGGCCTGCTCGATCCGGAACCATCACCCGGGCCGTGGTCCGGGTCTTCTTCCGGCGGACGTATTTATGGCCAATATCCCCAGGAGAGCGGGGTTGTGCCTGCGCCGGGTGTGCGCGACATGGGTTCATCCGCAGATGCCGGGCTCCTGAAAAGCCCGTTTACGAGCCGCTCCAGCCGACCGGACGAGCGGTCTTCGGAGCGCGGGGCGGGGTTGGATGGTTACGTGCCCTACCGCAGCCCCTTCCAGGCCGAAACCGACCGCCAGCCGCGCGTGCAACCCGGCACGCAGGAGCCGAAGGAGCAGTTCCAGCGCGTGCAGCCCTACCAGCAATGGAAGGATAGAAGCAAAACGTGGGATCCAACCAAGGACGACGCGTACTTGGACGAGTTGATGCAGCGGGGCCGGAACTAGTCTTCCAGTTCCTTGTAGTTCAGCACTTTTCCATCCACCAGGATGACCACGTAGCGGTACTCTTGGAGGCTGCGCTTCATGGCCATCTCCTTCAGCTCCCGGCTCGCATCTGCGGCATGGGCCGAGTCGGAGGAAACGGGGGCGGTGTAGCTTTCGCTGTAGGTGTAGTACAAATGCTCGGCCCCGTCTTTGGGTTCGGTGTAGTCGGGGTCGCCCAGGAGCTTCACTACCGCGGCTTTGTCCATGCCTTCATGCACTTCGCTCAGCATCCAAGGGCGGAACGTCGTAGCGCAACCGGCAACCAGCGCCATGGCGGCGACGGCTACCCATCGGTGAAAGGTCGTATTCATGCGCAGATGCTATTTGCAACGGGTGGAAAAGTAAATCGCTAAGATGGATCGGTTGCGGCCGCTTCCGGTGCCACGTCGACGCCGCCGGCCGGAGGCTCGGCGAGGACGGTTGTTGCGATTACCTCAGGCAGGCGGCCGGTCTTCATGATCGAATCGACCTCGGAGAAGTCGAGCACTTCGCGTTCGATCAGCAGTTCGGAGAGGGTGACAAGCGTGTCCTTGTTGTCGGTCAGGATCTTCATCGTCTTGTTGAAGGCCGAGGTGAGGATTTCGTGGATCTCCTGGTCGATCTTGCGCGCGGTCTCCTCGCTATGGTGCTGGGTGCGGTTGACCTCGCGGCCCAGGAAAAGCACCTCCTGGTTGGCGCTGAAGTTTTGCGGGCCGAGCGTTTTGCTCATGCCGTATTCGCACACCATGGCGCGGGCGACCAGCGTCGCGCGCTGGATATCGTTGTGCGCCCCGGTCGTCACGTCGCCAAAGATCAGCTCCTCGGCGGCGCGCCCGCCCATGAAGGCCACCAGATCGGCTTCCAGCCGTTTTTGCGATTGGGTGTAGCGGTCCTTTTCGGGCAGCGACATGGTGGCGCCCAGCGCCCGGCCGCGCGGAATGATGGTGACCTTGTGGATCGGCTCGCATTCGGGCGTGTAGTACATCGCTATCGCATGCCCGGCCTCGTGGTAGGCCGTCAGCTTCTTCTCTTCCGCGTCCAGCACGTGGCTGCGGCGCTCGCGGCCCCACATCACCTTGTCGCGCGCCTCCTCCATGTCGGATTGCTCCACGAAATCGGCGCCGCGGCGGGAGGCCAGCAGGGCGGCTTCGTTGACGAGGTTGGCGAGGTCCGCGCCCGAGAAGCCCGGC
>JBGSLE010000284.1:0-4673 GCA_041740875.1 Pontiella sp.
GGGCGGCCGTCGCGGTTGCGCCGCGCGTCGATGGCCAGCACGGTACACTGCGAGCCAAACATGTCGGAGCATTGGTTGAGGATGCCGGGATTGTGGATGGCGGCGGTGTTGAACGAAACCTTGTCGGCGCCGGCGTTGAGCATGTTGCGCACATCGGCGGCAGAGCGGATGCCGCCGCCGACGGTCAGCGGCATGAAGACCTGCTCGGCGCAGCGGCGGACGATATCGACCATCGTCTCGCGCCCGTCGCTCGAAGCCGTGATGTCGAGGAATGTCAATTCGTCCGCGCCCTGGGCCTCGTAGGCCTTGGCGCACTCGACCGGGTCGCCCGCGTCGCGCAAGCCCACAAAATTGACGCCCTTGACGACGCGCCCGCCGGTCACGTCCAGGCAGGGTATGATTCGTTTAGCCAGCATAGGAATTCCCCGGAATAAAAGGCCGCGACGTTATTCCAGGGGGCGGGAAAACGCAAACGGCTTTTCCGGCGAAACCGGATAAAGCCGCCGGGCATGGCGCGGCATTACGGGGCCGTCTGCTTTTTCTGCTTTTTGGCGCCCTTGCCCTTGCCGGCCGCCTTCTGGTTTGCTGCGTCTGCCTGGCGGCGGCTGAACTCCTCGGCCGGCGGAAAGCCGGCCAGAATGCCGTCGAGATGTCCCTGCAGGCGCCGCCGGACGGCATCGGTTTCCGGCGACCGGACCGGACTTTTCTCCAGCCAGTCGTTCGGAACCTCGTAGAATTTTCCGTCGGAATAGAGCTTGTGGCGACCATCGTAAACAAACGACCGGTAGTCGGGGCGACCGTCCCGGGAATAGTCGATGAAGACCCAGCCACGCGCGTTGCTTTCGTCGCCTTTCATGAACGGAACCATGCTCTGCCCGTCGAGATCCGCAGGAACCTTGGCGCCGGTGACTTCGGCAATCGTGGGGAAGACATCGGCGAAATCGACGGGCGTTTTGACCACCGTGCCGGCCTTGATGACGCCGGGCCAGCTGGCCACAAAGGCGACATGCGTGCCGTCGTCAAGCATCGTCCCCTTGCCGCCCTGTATTTCGCCGCGCACCGGGAAGGGCGAGACGATTTCCTTGTTGGTGCCGTTGTCGCCGGTGATCATGACCAGGGTGTTTTCGCGCAGCCCCAGTTCATCCAGCTTCGCCGTCAGCCGCGCAATGTTCTTATCCATGTAGGCGACCATGTCGCCGAAACGCTCCAGCGGCGGCCGCGTTGATTCGCCGGCGTTCCAGTCCATGCTGCCCGGCGTCGGATCGAAGGGGTTATGGACGAGGATCATGGGATAGTAGACCAGAAACGGCTGATCCTTGTTGCGTTCCATGAAACCGCAGATGAAGTCCACATCGAAGTCCGGACCATAGCGGCCCGCCGTGTTTTCGACCTGCTTGCCATTCTGGAAGAGCAGCGGCGACTTGTAGCGGCTGCCCTTCCCGCCCATCCCGCCGCCCTCGAAATGCCAAAGGCAGTATTCGTCGAAGCCGGCGGCATGCGGCCCCTGCAAGTTGCCCGGCGAGAGCTGCCATTTGCCGGCGATGCAGGTCCGGTAGCCGGCCGCCTTCACCGCATGGGCAAAGGTGGCCTGCGACAGATCCATCGAACCGAAATCGACATAGTTGCGGAAGTTGTACTTGCCGGTCATGATCTTCACGCGTGACGGTGTGCAGAGCGGCTGCGCATAGGCATGCGTGAAGCGCGCGCCCTCGGCTGCCAGCCGGTCGATGGCCGGCGTGCGGTAGTACGGGCTGCCGTAGCAGCCGTAGCACTCAAAGCCGATATCATCGGCCATGATCATGATGACATTCGTGTGCGCCGGCGCAGCCGCCGCACCCAGCGCGGCCGACAGGCACAGGAGTGCCTCCACCGTCAAGCGTTTCCTATTCATGCACCCTCCCTGGAATTGGACCTATTGCTATTTTCCAGCCTGCGGCATCCAGTCATCCGTCCGGAACGGCGACGCGGGGAAGCCTTCCTTGTTGAAGAGGTTGCAGCCGACGGGGTTGTCGGCCCAGGCATAGCGCACCGCGACCGGATCGGGGACGTCCGCCGAACTGACGATCACGGCATTGTCCACGATCACCGCCTGCGCCGCCACAAAGCGCTTATCCGCGCCGGCGATGGCAAAGGTTTTCAACGGGGTGCCGCCCTGCTCCACGAGACCGGATCCGACATCGTCGAACTGGATGTGGATCTTGTTGCCGTCCTTCTTCATCGATTTATACACCGGGCCGCCGGGCACGATCTTCTTGCCGTAGGTCTTGGCCAGCGCCTGCTGCGCCAGGCGATGGCCGACCGCCTGCTTGTTGGTGGGATGGATGTTGTTCTCAAGACCCACATCGATCGCGATCGCGATGCCGGCATTGGGCACTTCCTTGTGGAATTCAAGGAAGCTTTCGCGGATGAACGACCAGCCCGTATCTTCCACCGGCTGGGTTTGGGGCGCCTTGAAATTGACCAGTTGCACGGCATAGAACGGGAAGTCGCTGCCCCAATCCTTGCGCCATTCGACCACGAGGTTTTCGAGCAGGTCGCGGTAAAGGGTGGCATCTTCCGGCGAATGGGCGTTGGCTTCGCCCTGGTACCAGATCGCGCCGCGGATGCCGTAGGGCTTGAGCGGGTTGATCATCGCGTTGTAGAGGTTGGCCGGATACTTTTGCGAATGGTGCGGATGCATCCGCGGTTGGGGCTTTTTCGTAAACTTCTTCCCCTCCGCCTTGGCTTGCTTCGCCGTTTGCTGCCACGCCTGGGTCTGTTTGGCGTAGCGCGCGTCTTCGTCGGCCTGGTTGAACTTTTGCGCCGCGGCATCCTTCGTCGCCTTGTCGGCCATCACCGACGGAAACTTTTCCAGCGAGGCCAGAGGGCTCCACGCCTCAATGGCCGTTCCGCCCCAGCAGGAGCGAACCAGTCCGACCGGTACGTCGAGTTCCTGGTGGATGCGGCGGCCGAAGAAATAGGCCGTGGCCGAAAATTCCCCGACGGTTTCCGGCGAACAGGTCTTCCAGGAGCCGGTGCAATCGGCCTTCGGCTCGTGGCTGGCCACGAGTTCGGTGAAAAACATGCGCATCAGCGGATAGTTGGCTTCCGCCTTTTCCTGGTCGAAGTTGTCGGCCCCGTTCACGGCCATCTGCATGTTCGACTGGCCGGAGCAGAGCCATACCTCGCCCACCAGCACGTTTTTCACTTCCGCCGAATCAGAACCGGCCTTGACCACGAGCGCGCGCGGTTCCTTGGATGCGGCCATCTGCTTGAGCCGAACCATGAACTTGCCATCGCTGCCGGCTTTGGCGGACTGCTCCTGCCCGCCGAACGAGACGGTGACCGCCGTCCCCGGATCGGCCCAGCCCCACACGGCTACCGCCTGGTCGCGCTGGAGCACCATGCCGTCCGAAAAGACGGCCGGAAGCTTCAGCTCCGCAAGACACGAGGCCCCCACGGCCAACGTCATCAACAACACCATGAATCTACTCACTGCATACCTCCACTGGTTGGTTTATTTCCCCTCGTTCACATCCTCGTTGCACACCACTCCGTCCACATTGTAGTGGCGGGCCGTCAAGACGGGCTTTCCGCTTATCCGCTCCACGGCGATCGCCAGGAACCCGCCCTGGACATCGAGGTAGCGGTGTTCGGGCATGAGCTGGTCGTTGGTCCATCCGCCGGCGTGCGCGTCGGAAGCCGGCCCGCAGGCGAACTCCTTCACCCCGGTTTCCGCATGGACGGAGACGTATTGCCAATGCCGGTCGCCGCAGGCGACGAACATGTTCGTTTGCGCGGCGATGAACCGCCGGATTTCATCGCCCTCGTGGCTGAAGCCCTCGTTGGCGTGGTTGTCGTTCTTGCCGGTACGGTCGGGGCCGACGAGCGGCGTCGGGCTGACCAGCACCTTGAAGGTGGCGTCGGATTCCGCCACGGTGCGGAAAAACCACTCCTTCTGCTCCCGGCCCCAGATGGTCTTGCCCGGGCCATCGGGCTGCTTGTTCGGGCTACGGAAGTCGCGCCCCTCCACCAGCCATACCTGAAGGTCCCGGCCCCAGCGGACGGTGCGGTAGTTTTTTTCCAGCACGGGGAACTGCTCGCGGAAAACCGCGCAGCCCTGTTGCCAGCTCAAATCGCCGTAGGCCTTGCCGGGCCAGGCATCGTCCTTCGTCGTGTCGTGGTCGTCCTTGATGAAATAGCCGGGCGTGTTGCGGTGGAACTCGACCAGGTTGGGCAGGCCGTACATGCGCGTCATCTTGAAGCGGGCGAATGCGAGGTCGGTCGCGTACGGCTCGGCACGGTCGTAGTATTCAAGGTCGCCGGCATGCACGAAAAAATCGGGCGAGAGCGCGAGCATGTGCTTATAGATCTTATGGCCGTTCGCCGCATCGTCGCGCAGCACAAACTCCTGGCAGGTGGTCATGGCAAAGGTCACCGGCGCGGCAACGTCCGGCGGAGGGGCCGTGCGAAAGCGCCCTTTCGTCGCACGGCCGCCGCGCTCCTCCACCGTCACGACATAGTCCGTGGCGGGCTGCAAGCCGGTTAGTTCGAAGCGGACGGCACAATCGGTTTCAGGGCCGGCTTTTTTCCATTCGCTGGTAACCGGCGACCCGACCTGCGGTTGCCAGGTGACCCGCACCTCGCCCGTGGCGCCCGGCACCGCGCCCAGCATGTCATCGAGGCTTTTCCCC
>JBGSLE010000285.1:0-7207 GCA_041740875.1 Pontiella sp.
TGGCCAGCCCGCCATTGTCGGCGGTGAACATCACCAAGGTGTTGGCCAGGATGCTGTCGGATGGATCGCCGTCGCCATCGGGGTCTTCGAGCCGGGCGACGATCCAACCGACTTGCAAATCGAGTTCATGCACCATGTCGGCCAGGCTGTCGCCGCCGGTGGAGCCCGCGACGGGCACGTTGGGCGGCGTGCCGGGATTGCCGGCGGCGTCGGGCTCGAAATCGACCGGCGGCGTGTGGGGAACATGCACCTGCGGGGCGCAGTAGTAGAGCATGAAGGGCTGGCCGGGATGGTTGGCCACATGGTCGCCGATGAACCCGGCGGCCTTGCGCGAATTGATGATGCCGTTCTGCGAGGATTGCCAGCCCGGGTCGCCAATGCCGGCATGGCTGCTCTGGATGTTGTTGAGCCCGTTGGTGGCCGGATACCAGCCCGCCGCCCAGGTGACCACGTCGGCGTTGCCGCCGGGAACGGTGGGGTTGAGCGGATCGGAGGGGTCGATCTTCACGAACCGATCGTTCTCGAAATAGAGGTACGGCGGATCCTGTATGCCGCCATGGGTGGAAAAGACATAGTCGAACCCGTAGGCGGTCGGGAAAACCGGCATCTTTTGGTCGAAGTCCGCGATGCCGCCGCCAAAGTGCATCTTGCCGAAAAAGGCGGTGCGGTAGCCCGCCGCCTGCGCCACCTCGCCGACCGTGACATGCTTGCGGTTTTTGGAAAAGGCGCTGGCCGCCGTGAAGCCCCACGTCCCCCACTGCACCGTGTTGCGGTAGGGATTCGACCCGGTCATCATGCTGAAGCGCGTCGGCGCGCACAGGGCCGCCGGGGAATGCGCGTCGGTGAACATCATCCCCTCGGCGCAGAGCCGGTCGAGGTTAGGCGTGGCGATCGGATCGGCCAATCCCTGGTGGCGGCGGTAGGCGGCAATGTCCGACCAGCCCCAGTCGTCGGCCATGATCATCACGACGTTCGGCATATCCGGCGGGGCAGCCGCCACGGCCTGCGCCACCGATAGCCACAACGCGGCGGCGAACCGCTTCGCGAAGGGCATGCTGCTGGTTCCCGACATGGGCAATCCTCCTCTGGCCTGCCTTGCGCCCCGCAACACTAAAAAAGCCGGGCAGGAAAGCCCGGCTGCAACCGATCCGCCCGTTTCGCCTGCGGCGAGCGGATTAGATCATGAACCGGCGAACCGCCAGCAAGCCAACCCCGACCATCGCCACCAAACCGAGCGTTGCGGGCTCGGGGATCACCATCCCGAACGAGGCGTCGTCGATGTAGATTTTGTGCGTGGTGTTTTCGTTGTGCTTCACCAGGCGCACCTGCATGTATTCGCCCACCCAAGTTGAAAGCTGGCTGGCCGTGAATACCCGCGAAAATTGCTGCCACTCGCCGACCACCGTCGGAATGTTGCCGAATTCGGCAACCTTATAGCCATAGGTTCCATTCAGGGTGGTGCTGGTTGCCAATGTAAGATTCAGGGTCGCTGCATTGGTGTGGGCTGCGCTGGCGCTGGGCGTGTCGATCCTCATCCAGACGGACATTTCGTAGTCCTTCCCAGCCTCGATCTGGGTTCCGAGGGTCTGGGCAATGCCCCCCTTGTCATAGTAATAGTTGAACAAGGCCGACTGGTTGCCACTATGCTTCTGGGTGGTGGTCGAAACAAAACTCAGGGCAGCGGCTTCATCGGTGGTAAACCAGGGCGATGTGGCCGCATTGGGCTCGTTGCCGGTGATGGCCTCGAAGCCCGGATCCAGCAACAGGTTAGAGACGATGTCGGCCCTGCCGTCCATCGCCAACGCCGCCCCGACCAGCAACAAAATGGATTTCGCACAGTTCATGATATTCTCGCCTCCTAATTGCATATCTACCAACCATCTCATAATCAACAGCGACACAATACGTATTATGATGATTTTGTCAACGCATATATGCAACATTCAAACTGCATGGACCGGCGGTTTGGGCGGGGTTTTCCTGCGCAACGGACTACTTCAGCAGCCTAGAAACATCCTCGCCATCCACGGCACGGGCCCAAATGGAGATTTCATCCATGGCCCCGACGAACGGCTTGACCGGCAGGGCGTCGAATCCCTTGTTGCTGTAGCCAAGCCCTCCGAAAGACATCCGGACGGCCTGGTTGAAACGCAGCGGCAGGTCCGTGCCGACCAGCCGCGTCGCGAGCGGTTTGCCATCGGCATACATCTGCACCTCGGAGAGCAGGCATCCGTCCTTCGGCATGGCGACGGCCAAATGGTGCCACTGGCCGTCGTTCAGCTTCACGCCTTCCGCGTGCAGCCGCTGGCTGCGCGAAACCATGACCTCGGGAATTCCATCGTTCAGGTTCAGGTTGAAGAAACCCTGCAACACCTTGCTCCAGATCGATCCGGAGTTGACCAGCAGCTGGTTTTCACCGGAGACGGTTTTGATCCACAGCGCGTAGGAGACGGCGTGGCTGCCGTGGTGCGGCCCCATCGCAAAAACCGCCATCCGGCTCTCTTCATCGAACCGCCCCGCCTTGCCGCGCGGGCCATCGATCAATTCCACATTGGCCTGGAGGGCGCTGAAGTGCCGGCCGAACTCCCCGCGGTTTGTAAAAATCCGCGCGCATTCGACTCCCCGGATCGTCTTGGCGTCCTCCTTTTTTTCGCGTCCGGCAAATCCCATGATCGGGAGATCCTTCATCGCGACATCCCCTTCGAAATCAAAGTGGAAAAGCCGGGCGGAGGGATCGAGGAACGCCAGTTCGCCCTCGCCATCGAGCACGGTTTCCCCGCTGCGCTTGTCGATCACCAGGCGGCCGGTATCCGTGTATTTCCCATCGGACGCCTCTTCGCCGGCCTGGTTGCGGCACACCAGTTCGATCCGGTCATCCGACACATCGACCGTCAGCAGGTTGTCGAAAAAGTTGCCCCGGCTAACGACCTGCACCAGGTCCGACCCGGGATCCTTGGTGACGGTGTTGGCATGGACCTCCCCGGCAAAGTAGATGTCCACCTTGTGCTTGCGCAGCACCTGCCAGAACGGGCTTTCGGTGCCCGCATCCATGAGCATGCCGCTGCTGCTGACCTTGCGTACGGGATAGATGACCGGCAGGTGGGCCTGCACGAAGATATGCTTGATCGACGGATCCTTGCGCGCTTCGGCAAGCACGCTTTCGAGCCACTGGAGATGCTCGCCGGCGACGGCGCCGGTCACGGTGCCCTCGTCGCCGAGGACCTTGTCGGGGCTCTCCTGGTGGAAGACATCCACCGTGACGAACAGCGCGTTCTTGTGGCGGTAGGCATAGGACGTGTCCGCATACGGCGTTCCCAGCGGACGCGAGGCCGCCTTCCCGATGGGCTTGTCGTAAAGGAAGCGTCCACCGTCGGGATTGATATTGAACTCCCGGGCAAAGGCCTGGCGGAACTGCGGTTGGCAACGGGCCACCGCCGACCCCGCCGGCCAGGGGTTGTCGCCCAATTCATGGTCTCCAACCGCCATGATCAATTTGGAATAGCCTCCATCCTTGAACGCCTGGATCATTCCGGAATAGCACAGGTGCCCCGCCTTGAGAACCGCCTCTTCCGCCGTGGCGCCCGGCAAGAACCCCTTGATGAAGTCCGGCCGGTCCCAATGCCCGCCATTGCTGTCGCCCGGCAGCAGCATCAGCTCGCCGCCAAACAGGTTCTTGAGGGCGGCCACATCAGCCGTATGTTTTTTAAGGGTTTCCGCGTAACGGTCGGGAAACTTTTCCTGCCACACATACCCTTCCGCCCAGTGCCAATCCGCCAGCGTGATGAACCGCCAGGTTTCCGTGCCCAAGGCCTGCGTGGCGACGCATGCCAAACCAATGATCCAATGGCTCTGTTTTTTCATTATCCCACTCCTACTTTGACACCAATTCGATTACCGCGTCCTGAAGACCACCGGACGTTGCGGACAACGTGATGGTGCCGGTTTCGCCCTTCTTCGCGCGCACCACCACGAGGCAGAGGCCGTTAAAGGCTTTGCGTTGGCTGGCGATGAAGGGCTCGTGGCTGGCCGCGTTGCCGTTGCCGACGGCGACGATTTCGCCGGGGCCTTCGATACGGAACTCCACCAGGTTGTCCGTGCGCGGTACCAGCAATCCGTCCCGGTCGGCGATTTTCACCGTCACAAAGGAAAGATCCCTCCCGTCGGCGGCGATCACGCTCCAGTCGGCCGCAAGCTCAACCTTGGCGGCGCTCCCGGTGGTTTTCATCTCCGCGTCCGCCCAGTGCTTGCCGTTTTTATACGCCGCCACCTTGAGCGTTCCGGGCTGGTACACCACGTCGTCCCAGCGCAGGCGGTATTCGTATGGGCCCTTTTTCTTGCGGCCGAGCGATTTCCCGTTGAGGAAGAGTTCGGCTTCGTCGCCGGAGGTGTAGACATGCACCGGCGTGACCTCGCCGGTGCGCTCGGGCCAGTTCCAATGCGGCAGGATGTGCGCCATCGGCAGCTCCGGCCGCCAGCGCGACTGGTAGAGGTAGTAGCGATCCTTGGGGAAGCCGCAGAGGTCGATGATCCCGAAATATGAGCTGCGCGAGGGGATGTTGCCCCCGATGCGGGCCATTTCGTCCTCCATGCGCTTGCGCTCCGCCGGATCGGAAAAGTTGAGCAGGTTGGTCTTGTCCTTGTTGTAGGGGGTCGGTTCGCCGAGGTAGTCGAAGCCGGTCCAGACAAATTCGCCGAAGACCCAGGGGAACTTGTCCTGCGCCGCGAACTCGGTATCGGGCGTGGTGGCCCACGGCGGGGCGTAGAGGTCGTAGCTGCTCACCTGGAAATAGCCGCCGCACCCCTGCGACTTGTCGTTGGAGACGGGGAAGAAATATTCGCCGCGCGAGCTTATGCACGAGGCGGTCTCGCTGCCGTAGAGCGGCTGGCCGGGATTCTTGGCGCGGAATTCGCCGTAGTTGTTCGGCTTATAGTTGTAGCCGAAGAGATCCACGGTTTTCTCGAAGCCGTTCATGCCCGCCTTGACATTGTTGCAGCCGGCCGTCACCAGCCGGGAGGGATCCTCGTCGTGCGCGATGTCCGTCAGCCGTTGCGAAATCGTGTGCCCTTCCGGATTCCCCTGCTCCTTGATTTCGTTGCCGGTGCTCCACATGACGACGCAGGGATGGTTGCGGTCGCGGCGGATCATCGCCCGCAGATCCTTCTCATGCCATTCCGGGAAAAAGCGGCCGTAGTCGTTCGGGGTCTTGCCCTTTTCCCAGCAGTCGAACGCTTCGACCTGCACCAGCACGCCCATGCGGTCGCACAGGTCCAGCAGTTCGGGCGTGGGCGGATTGTGCGACGTGCGGATGGCGTTGCAGCCCATCGACTGGAGGATCTCAATCTGGCGTTCGAGCGCGCGGGTGTTGACCGCCGAGCCCAGCGGGCCAAGGTCGTGGTGCTGGCAGACGCCGTTCATCTTCACCACCCGGCCGTTGAGCAGGAAGCCCCGGTCGGCGGTATATTCGATCGAACGAATGCCGAAGGTCGTCTCGACCGCATCCACGATGTTGCCGTCCTGTGACACGCGTGTTTTCAGCACATACAGGTTCGGCGTTTCCAGATCCCACAACCGGGGATTCTTTACCTCCACCGTGCCGCTGGCCCCTTTTCCGCGCGCCACCACCTTGCCCGACCCCGGTTCGCAAACCTCATAGGCCACCTCCGTCCGATCGGTCGGGTTTTCCACGGCCACCTGGACGGCGACCGTGGCGCTCTGTGCCGACACCTTCGGCGTATGCACGAAGACGCCCCAATGGGCCACGTGTGCCGGCGCGGTCTTCACCAGCCGGACGTTGCGGTAGATGCCGCCGCCCGGATACCAGCGCGACGACTCCGGCTTGTTGTCGAGCCGCACCGCCAGCACATTCTTTCCGCCAACGTTCACGGCCCCGGTCAGCTCCAGCCGGAACGACGCATAGCCGTACGGCCAGCCGCCGATCTTTTTGCCGTTCAGGAAAACGGTCGAATCGCTCATCGCGCCGTCGAATTCGACGAAAACCCGCCGGCCCTGGTCTGCTGTGGGAATGTCGAACGCCTTGCGGTACCAGCCGATGCCCGCCCACGGCAGTTTGCCGGTCGAGCCCGGCAGCTCGGCGCGGAACGGTCCTTCGATGCCCCCAGTCGTGCGGCACGTCCAGCAGCCGCCAGGCGGAATCGTCCAGCGCGGGATTTTCCAATCCGGCCGGCTCCGCCATCTCCGTTCCATCCGGCATCGCGCCGAAGCGCGCAAAACGCCAGCCCGCGTTGAAATCGACCGTCTCGCGGCCCGCCCCCGCAACCAGCGGCAACGCCAGCGCCAACAGGAATGCAATGTTTCTCTTCATCTAACGAATTCCTTTCGAGTTTTCCATTTTCATCAATTGATCCACCACGAACCCCGCCAGCTCCGGTTGTTTGGCGACTGGGTTTGCGGCTACCGGGTTCCCGCTCCATCGTTCCGCAGAGACATTCGAAGGGGTCGAGCGCTATGCCGCCGCCGCGCGTCGCGGATTCCCCAAAGGGCCGGATGGCGTTCTCCCCGAGATCCAGCCGCACGGGTTCCGGCGACCAGTTGGTGATAAAGACAAAGCGGCCGCGCCGGCAGACGGAAACGTGGTCCGGCTTGTCGACGCACGGCGATCCATCCGCCAGCCCCGCCGCCCCGAGGATTTGGCCATAGAGGGCGCGAAGCCCCTCCTCCGCCAGCTCGGTGGCCATGTAGAACGCCTGCCCCTGGCCGAACGCATGGCGCGTTGCGGCCGGCTGGCCGGCATAGAAATCGCCGGCATACTCGGCCAGCACCTCCGCGCCCTCGGCGTGGATCATTTCGCAAATGGCGGTACCTGCGGTTTGGAGCCCTTCCGCAAAGCGGACGGCCTGGCATTCGCCGGGCGCAACCAAATCGTACTCCTCGTTCCAGATGCCGAACACCTCGCGCAGTCCATCGCCCGGCCAGCCGCCGGCCAGGCAGGAGCCGTCCTCGTTCACATAGCCCAAATAGTAGGTGCCGACGAAGATGCCGCCGCGACGGACATAGTCGCGTATTTTGTCCGCCATGCCGGGCTTGAGCATGAACAATTGCGGGGCGACGACCAGCTTGTAGGGCGAAAAATCGTGCTCGGTCGAGATCACGTCGGCGGCGACGGCGCGCCGCCAAAGCTCGCGGTAGTGCGGCTGGGGATTGTAGCCCGCGTCGCGGCCGCCCACCGAGCCGTGGCTGAGCGTGCCG
>JBGSLE010000286.1:0-8321 GCA_041740875.1 Pontiella sp.
GCCTTCGACGGCGCGGCGCAGCAGGTCGGCGATCCGGCTTCCCAGGGTTTCGGCGCGCTGGCCGATCACGGCTTGCTCGCCGGTTTGGAGGATTTCGCGGGCGGTGCTGTTGAACCAGCGGATCGTGGCGGTTTCATCGCAGGCAACGATGCCGAAGGGAATGGAGTGGAGCAGGGTTTCGGCCAGGTCCTTTTGCAGGGCGGTTTCTTCGTATTGCAGGGCTTTTTCGAGCGTTGTGGAAATGTGGTCGGCCAAGCCGGCCAGGTCTTCGAGGTCGGCGATGTCGAACGGGATGCCGGTGGAGCGTTGCCCGACAAAGATCCAGCCCTTGATGCGGCCGCTGGCGTATAGCGGGGTGATGATTTCGGCGCCGAGCGAGTCGAGCATGCGTTTGAGCATGGCCCGTTCCTCGGGGCCTTGGATGTTTTCGAGGGTTTTGCGCGAAATGAGGTGGGTATTCATTTCCAGCCAGCGGACGAAGGGGTCGCGCAGTGGAATGGATAGCCTTTCGGTGGTGGCGAGGCAGCGGGTGCCGGCCTGGAAGCGATACGCGTCCTCCCCGTCCGGTTTCATGAAGATGCCGGCGCGCGAAACCCGGGCGGTGGCCACGAGGCCATCGACGACGCTGCCGAAGAGCATGTCGATATTGTCTACGTTGCGCTGGGCCTGGGCAAAGTTTTGCAACGGGGCGGTGAAGAAGGCGCGCGGCTGGGCGGCGGGCTCGGATTGGCGGGCAACCAGGGTTTGCAACTCCGCCTCGAGGATGCGGGTTTTCTGGCGCAGGTTGAGGCATTCGACCGATTGCCGGAGGATCGCCTGGAGTTCGTGCCGGGCCGGCTCCAGCGGCAGGGTGGCGAAGGGTTCGAGCCATTCGGCCGCAAGCATCGGATCGGAACGGTCAACGCCCATCGCCACGATGATGGTGGTTGGCTTTTCCTTTTTGATGGCGGCGAGCACGTCGAGGCAGTTGGGCGCGCGCAGGTCGGCCAGCAGTACGGCGTCGCCGAACTGCATCAGCCATTGCTCCAAGCCGTCCTGCGTTTCGACGGGATGGACGGTGGCGACGCTGGCGGCGATGCGGAGGAAGCGCCCGACCAGTTCGTCGTCGCGGCTGTAGAGCACGCATGGGGAGAGGGGGATCATGCGCCCACCTCGTCGTGTACGGGTATGTAGATATGGAAGGTCGTCCCGCGGCCGGGTTCGCTCTCGACTTCAATGACGCCGTGATGCTCCTGGATGATTCCGTGTGCCACGGAGAGTCCCATGCCGGTTCCTTCGCTTTTGCTGGTGAAGAAGGGGTCGAAGATCTTTTTCAGGTTCTTGGGCTCGATGCCCTTGCCCGTGTCGGAAATCTGGAGGCGGACGCACTTCTTCAGCGTGGCGTTGTCCGGGCGGTTGCCGTTGGCGAAGCGATAGGTGCAGTCGGAGGTTCGAACGGTGATCGTTCCGTCGCCGCCATCGATCGCCTGGATGGCGTTCAGGTTGAGGTTGATGAGGGCTTGCGAGAGCAGTTTGGCATCGCCGAGGATCACGGGTCTTTTCGCAAGGAGGCTTTCCTTGAGGGCGATGTTCTTCTGCGCCATCTGTTCGTGGACAAGCTTCAGGGTCTGGCCGACGATTTCGTGCAGGTCGGAGGGCACGAGGACGGGCTTGGCCGGCTTGGAAAAGCTGAGCAGGTCGTTCACGATGCCGTCGATGCGCTCGACTTCCTGGGCGACGAGGGAGGAAAAGTCCTTGCGGAAATCCTCGTCCGCATAGCGCTTTGGCAAAAGCTGGGTGAAGGTCTTGATGGTGACCAAGGGGTTTTTGATCTCATGGGCCATGCCGGCCGCCAGCGTCCCAACGCTCGAAAGCTGATCCGAGCGGCGCACCTGTTCTTCGAGGCTTTTGAGTTCCGTCATGTCGGTGCAAACCATCAAGGCGCCCATCGGCTTGCCGTCATGCCCGAATAAATAGGCCGTTCCCATGCGGACATATGTACACGTCTCTTCCTGCGGAAACAAGGTGGCATCCACATTTCGCACGCCGGACTGTGTTTGCAGCGCCATTTCCAGCGCCCGGAACATTGAAGGGGGCAGCATGCGGATGTTTTTCCCGACGGCGTCCTTTTCCGCGATGGCCGTGATGCGCTGCGCCTCGTGGTTGAAGAGGGTGATGGTTCCCTCGGGGTTGGCCACCACCACGCCGCTTACGAGCTGGTCGAGCATGATCTCGTTGCGGATCTTGTTGTCCTGCATCTCCGTGTACATCTGGGCGTTTTCCAGTGCCACCGCGAACTGGTTGCACAGGATCTGCAAGGCATCCTGTTCGTTTTTGTCGTAGATGCGGCCGTTCATGCGAGGCCCGAAAAGCACAATGCCAGTGAGCATGGATTTCGAGAAAATGCCAACAGCCACGTTGCTATTCATCTCGTCAAGGGAGTGGACGATCGACGAGGCATGCGTGTTGTTACCCGATCTTTCCAGCCGATCTCTACAAACGGGCTCTCGCATTTCATCCATCAAGGTGCACAAAGGATGCTTCCGGTTGAGAGTCATTCTGTTATCGGAGGGATCGGGGTACGATTGCCTGAGGCTATAATTTTCCTGTTCCAGGATGGTTATATGCTCTGATCCCAGTGCATTTTGTAAGAGCATCGAAAAATGTTCCTGAAGCGCCTGTTTTGTACTCACCGTTTGGAATATTTTTCCAGCTTTCTTGAGAACATCAGAAGAATTCATTGCATTCGTGGCGATCAGCTTGGCGCTGATTCGCTGGAGTCCACCGTGCGCTGGCGACATGGATATCGCAACACAGATGGTTGCAAAAACCTGTTGCGCTAGAGGAATTCGCAGCCCAGCGAGACCAAGGGAAAATCCAAGCACCTTATAGGTGATTAAATAAACAACGATCAAATATGCAATTAGAAGGATGTATGCAACGGAGTTCCTAAGGATGGTTTCAATGCCTAGGATTCGTTTGGTGGCGATGCCATAGGCGACAATTATGGAGAGCGTCAACGATCCGGATGTGTTGGCGATAGGAACGGTTTGTGAAGATCCGGTCGCCATGGTAATTATTAGTCCGCACAGTACTCCTGTGAAAAGGGCCATGCAGGAGCCCACGGTGATGTAATCCAATTCCGTTCGCTGAAGCCCCTTTAGCTTTCTTCGGTCTTTGGGAAATGTTGCAACCAAAGAACATACCAAGGCGATGAAAAGTCCGGAAAAAACGAAAAAAGCCCATTCATAAATCGGCTCCGGGACTTTCGACGAATCGAGTGGTGGCAAGCGTACTTCTTTTATCAAGTAGGGGGTTAGACAAAGTATGGAAACAGAGAGGCTGCTCGTAAGTATGATTTTTGCACGCAAGAGAATCTGATAGAGTCTCTCTGTCGGGTGGAGGATGGAAATTCTCAATAGGTGGCAGCAAGCCGGAATAAAGATGGAGGCTGCTGTGGCCAATTGGATGTACTTTTTTGCATGAGTAGGGCTATGTGCGGTCATCGTCAGCCAATTAAATGTCAGCCATATGGTCATGACAGCAACCAAGGTAAGGTAGAGTTGGTTGACGGTTCGCCGGTAGTTTGTTGCAAAAACACCCAGCCCAAGCAGTGCATTGGCGATGTAGGCAGTTACAAAAAATAGATATAGGAAGGGCATTATAGTGACTTCAAAACGAGGCTGCTGTTTACATTCCCAATGCCGTGGGAATTGACAAGGGCGTTACCAATATGCACCCGCCTAGGTGTGATTGTCACAATGTCCAGAGAACAATTAGGATCTGGAGTTGTGCAATTTGTCGTTGGCGGAATGGTTTGATGCGTCAATGCCAATGCGGCGGTTGCGATTTGCATGGATCCCCCTGCGGCCAAAGGGTTGCCTGTTGCTCCTTTTATGGAAAAAACCGGAGGGATTGTGGCGATATTTGCGAACACCCTGCATATCATGTTGGCTTCGGCAAGATCGATTTGGCGATCGCTTGGCGCATGGGCGCAGATAACGTCGATGTCGGCGTGATGGAGCGAGGCATTTGCAATGGCGGTTTCCATGCTTTTTTCGAAACCCTCAGCCGGAACGGCTCCCGGGTCGCTAGCGGCGCCATATCCAGTAATTTCGGCGATAGGATGGGCTCCCCTGTCCAGAGCGTGGCTTAGTTCTTCAAGCACCATGATGCAGGATCCTTCCGCGATAACTCCCGAAGTGCGGTGGATATCAAATGGGCGGCTAGCCGTCTGGGGGGTGTCATATACGGTGCAGATTAAACCGGATGCGCAGAATCCAGCGAGAAGCGATGTTTCGATGGGGGCATCCGATCCTCCGGCCAATGCGATGTCTGTTTTCCCTTCCCGTATGTCTGCGGCGGCTTTGCCCACAGCATCTAAGCCACCAACGCAACTGTTTGAAAAAACGTTGATTAAGCAGGGGATGCCTATCAATTCAGAGATTGTCGATGCCGAAGCGATATGTATGCACCCGATTACTGTCGGTAGCATATGCTGGTTTCCCTTGCTGGCAATTCTGCGGATTTCGGTCTCGATAAAATCGAATCCTGCCATGCTTATGCCTAAATTCAGGGCCAAGGGATGGTTTTTCAGCGACTCTGGCCTTATCCCCGCATCTTCTAACGCTAGAAATGTTGCGGCGACCGCTAGTTGAGTGTTCCGGGATAGCCGTCTGGCCTTGACGTGGTGTGGTGTGTAGTCATTTATGTCGAACTTCTTTACTTCACCCGCAACCAGTGCTGGCAGGTTTGTTGTATCGCACCTGCTAACCGGCCCGATGCCGGATTCGCCGGCGAGCAGGGAGTTCCAGAAGGCTTCCTTGCCGATGCCGTTGGCGGCGAGCACGCCGATGCCGGTGATGACGACTCTCCTTCTTCCTATCATGCGGCCACCCCCCTTGGTGGAACGAATACCAGCCCTCCGCAACACAAAATGCAAACGGGCTCCCGCCAGTTCCCCAGACGTTTTCGCTGCCCATTAGATATCAACATGTTGTATGGCGCAAGAATTAATATACTACCCATGGGTAAATAGTAGGTGACAAGGGGGGGTGGTGGTTGCTAGAAATCGGCCGGTTAGCAACCAACCGTCAAAACAAAGGATCACGCATGAGGAATCAGGGGAAAAATACCGGGCTGGCGTTCATTTCGGCAGGGGTGTTGTGTTTCGCCGCAGGCAACGGGTGGGCCGATGGCTACCGCAACCCGCCGCCCACCGCCGCAGGCATTGGCAAGTCGGGCGCCCACCGGGTGTTTGCGGACGATGCCTCCGCCATCTCCTACAATCCCGCCAATTTGGCCCTGCAGACCAACGCTTCGCTCGTTGTGGGGACAGCAATTGCCCGGACGGAAACCCACTATTCACCGCCTATTGGCGGGAATGCGGAGTCGGACGGCGATTGGAACTACCTTCCCAGCGTATATTTTTCAGCGCCGGTCGGCGATGGCGGCTTGGCGTTCGGTCTTGGCATCACCACCCCCTACGGCCAAGGAATCGAATGGGATGCGGCTTCGCTGTACAATCCCTTTGCCCCCATCTCCCTCTACCAGGCCGAGATCATGATGCTCGATTTCTCGCCAACGGTAGCCTTCCGCCTTGGCGACCGGATTTCGGTGGGTGCGGGGCTGGACATCTACTATTCGGAGTTGGAGTTCGATGGGCTAGTTGCAACCGTCCCGCCTCCCGGCCCGCCGTCCGGAAACGCCAAGGCCGAAGGGGACGATATCGCTTTTGGCGGCAATGCCGCGCTCACATGGCAGATGACGGATCGCCAGCGCGCCATATTCACCTACCGCAGCGAAACCGAACTCGACTACGAAGGCGATTTGACCGTCACCCCTGGGGCGCCGCTGGTTAGCAGCACATTCGGGCTCAAGGTGAAATATCCCACCATTCTTGCGACGGGCTACGGGATCGAACTAACCGACAACGTGCGGATCGAGGCCAACCTGGAATGGCTCAACTGGTCGGTGAACAAGACGCAAACCGCGGATTTGGGTGCAAACGGCTCCCTCTCGATACCGCAAAACTGGGACGACACCTTCACCGTTGGCGTTGGCGGAAGCTGGCGCTGCTGCAAAAACTGGACGCTGCGCGCGGGCTACGCCTTCATCGAGAGCCCCATTCCGGATGCGACCATTACGCCGCTCCTGCCCGATGCCGACCGCCATGCGCTGAGCGTGGGCCTGGGCTATGCCCTGGGCCGCCACGCCGTCGATGCCGCCTATACCTACAGCATCTACGACGATCGCACCGGAACGCCATCAGGGGATTATGACATTGATTCCGACCTGCTGGGTCTGACATACTCTCTTTCTTTCTAGTGGGAGGTGGCCGTGGAGGATACCAAGGGACTGCTGGGCAAGGTGCTGGTGATTGACGACGAGCGCGGACCGCGCGAGAGCCTGCGCATGGTGCTCAAGTACGACTATGAAATATTCCTGGCCGACCGGGTGGACGGCGGCGTCGAGCTGTTGCGGGAAAAGCGGCCGGACCTGGTGATCATGGATATCCGCATGCCCGAAAAGAGCGGCATCGAGGGCTTGCAGGAGATCCGCGAAATCGATTCCGACGTTTCGATCGTCATGCTCACCGGCTACGGCGACCTCGAAACGGCACAGCAAGCCATCCGCTACGGCGCGAACGACTATCTCCAAAAGCCGTTCGACACCGACGACATCCAGGCCGTCGTCAGGAAATATGTTGACCGCAGCCGGCTGCATTCGCGCAAAAAGCATGCCCAGAGCGAGTTGCAGCGGATGACGCAATCGCTCAGCCGCGAAGTGGGCAAAACCAACAAGCTGACCTCGCTCGGTGCCGCCTCCTCGGAATTGGTGCGCGACCTGCGCAACCCGCTGACCATCATCCGGGGATACCTCGACCTGCTCACCTATGAATTGAAGGAAAAGCAGTCGGCTACCTCCGCCGAAATGAGCGAATACCTCGACCAGATCGAAAAAAACGTCGAACGCTGCGCCGAGCTGGTCGAGTCGTGGCGGGCGCTGGGCCGCTTCGATTTTTCGCAAATGCAGCGCCTCAACTTGCCCAAGCTCGTCAACGACTGTTTCCGCGATGCCGCCGCGCACTCGGACATCTCGTTTTCGGTCAAGGTCGAGGGCATGGAGGACCAGTATGAAATGCTCGGCGACCGCCTGCAGGTCAAGCGCGCGCTCCAAAACCTGATCGACAACGCCGTCACGGCGGTCGGCCATCGGGGCACTCCCTGCATATTCGTGCTCTTTTCCGTCAGCCACAACGACATCGACCTCGTGGTCAAGGACAACGGATGCGGCGTCGATACGCAGAAAATCCGCTGGATTTTCGAGCCGTTCGACCCGGCGGCCACCATCGAGAAAGGCACCGGACTGGGGCTTTTCATCACCAAGAAGGTCATCGAGGAGCATCGCGGCAGCATGCAGTTCGAGAGCCGCCTGGGCGAAGGGACCAGCGTGACGGTGCGTGTACCGCAGGCCCATACCGCCCTTGGCTATTTCTCACGTCCCGAAGCAATGGCCCAAGCCTGATTCACCCATGGGAAACCCCGTTCCAGCCGCCGCCGCGATCGCCGCCTGGCAACGGGAACTGGGTGCCGGCCAGGTGGTTTGCGATCCGCAGGGCGTGGCGCTCTACACCCGCAGCGTTTGCGCTTCCACGCGCCAGGTGGTGGCGGTGCTCAAGCCGTCTAACGCAGAACAAGTACGGCGCATCGTGGCCGTGGCCAACGAGCATAAAACCCCGCTCTATCCCATCAGTTGCGGCAAGCAATGGGGCATGGGGTCGCGCCTGCCCGTGCGGGACGGGGCGGCGATTCTGGACCTTTCCGGCCTGAACCGCATCGTCGAGGTCAATGCGCAGTTCCATTATGCCGTCGTCGAACCGGGCGTAACGCAGCGGCAGCTGCTCGACCATATCCGAGAAAACAACCTGCCGCTCATGCTCAACGTGACCGGATCGACCTCCGATACCAGCCTGATCGGCAACGCGATGGACCGCGGGGTCGGCTATTTCGATTCGCGCGCCCACGGCCTTTCCAACCTAGAGGTCGTTTTGGGCAACGGATCCACCATCCAGACCGGCTTCGGCCACTACGCCAACGCAAAAACAAAAAACCTCTACCGCCACGGCATCGGACCCTCCCTCGACGGCCTTTTCCCGCAAGGAAACTTCGGGATCGCCGTCTCAGCCTGCATCGACTTGATGCCCAAGGCCGAGGCCCACATGGCCGCCATCGTCAAGATTGGCGACGAAGCCTGTCTGCCGCGCTTGGTCGATGCGTTCGTTTCGCTAAGGGCGCGCGGGATTTTCACCACCATCGCGCACATCGGCAACCGCGAGCGGT
>JBGSLE010000287.1:0-10721 GCA_041740875.1 Pontiella sp.
GCGGCGCGCACCGCCGTCGAGCGTTCTTCGGGCGTGATGCGGACCGCCGAGCCGGTGCCTCCGCGATGCAGGTTGGAGCGGAATTCGCCCGCCGCTGCCTTGCGCTGCATGGCGGCGACCACCTTGCCGCCGATCACGAAGCAGCGGATGTCGGCCCCCTTCGACTCCTGGATGTATTCCTGCACCAGGATGTTGGCCTTGATCCCCATGAAGCCTTCGATGACGCTTTCGGCGGCCTTTTGCGTTTCGGCCAGCACGACGCCGATGCCTTGCGTGCCTTCCAGCAACTTGACGACCAGCGGCGCGCCGCCGACCATCGCGATCATGTCCTTGATGTCGTCGGGCTTGTTGGCGAAGCCGGTGACGGGCAGGCCGATGCCTTTGCGCGAGAGCAGCTGCAACGAGCGCAGCTTGTCGCGCGAGCGGGTGATGGCGACCGATTCGTTGAGCGGATAGACGCCCATCATCTCGAACTGGCGCAGCACGGCCGCGCCGTAGAAGGTGACCGATGCGCCGATGCGCGGGATGACCGCGTCGAAGCCTTCGAGCACATCGCCCTTGTAGTGGATGGTGGGATTGTGCGAGGTGATGTTCATGTAGACGCGCAGCACGTCGAGCACTTGCACCTTGTGGCCGCGCGCTTCCGCCGCCTCCTTGATGCGGCGTGTCGAGTAGAGTTTCGGGTTTCGCGAAAGCAATGCGATTTTCATGGGGTTCTTTCCTTCCTGTGCAGACCGTAGATCCGCTTCACCCGCAGGCGGCCGCAAAGGAACGAGGCGGCGGGATCCACGGCGATGCCGCCGACCATGGCCGTGCGCCCCAGCAGCATGCGGAAGCGCATCGTATCGCGGTTGGTGAGCGACATCTCGACCGGCCAGCCCTTATCTCCAATGCACACCTGCGTTTCAATAATATAGCGCATTTCTTTGTGGCCGCCGGAATCGGTAACCAGGCGCTCGTCCTTGACCGGGGCCGAGCACTCCAGCGCCACGTTCTCGTTCCGCTGGAGCGGGTGGACGATGAAGCGCACCCAGCGCCGGCCCTCCTGTTCGAAGGGCTCGAGATGGAACGTGTGCAGCGCCGAGGTCTTGGCGCCCGTGTCGAGTTTCGCCTTGATGGCGGGAATGCCGAGGTCGGGGAGCGCGCACCATTCGCGCCAGCCCAGTGTGAGCAGCGGTTCCATGGGTTTAGGCCAGAATAGTGCGGCGGCCGCTGAAGCGGATCCGCCCTTCGGCGATCCACTGGAGCGCCTCGGGGTAGGCGATGTGCTCCTGCGCATGGAGCTTTTCCATCATCGTTTCCAGCGAGTCGCCATCCTCTATGGCAATGATCCTCTGGTTGATGATTGCGCCGGTATCGACCCCGGCATCGACGAAATGGACGGTGCATCCGGTGTATTTGACGCCGTACTCGAACGCCTGCCTGCCGCCGTCGAGGCCCGGAAAGCTCGGCAGCAGGGAGGGGTGGATGTTGACGATGCGCCCGGCATAGGTGTTGAGCAGCCCGTCCTTCACGATCCGCATGAAGCCGGCCAGCGCGACATGGTCGACGCCGTGTTCCTCCAGGATGCGCAGCACGTTTTGTTCGGCCGCGCCGTCGAGCTTGGTTTTGAAGGGCGCGCAGTCGAACCAGATCGCCGGGATGTTGTGCTTGCGGGCCCGCTCCAGGATGAAGGCATCCGCGACATCCGAAAGCACGCACTTGATCTCGGCGTCGAGCGTTCCCGCCTCCACGGCATTGATGATCGCCTGGCAATTGCTCCCCGATCCCGATCCCAAAATGGCCAAATTCAACATGCACCAACTCCTTGTCGTTTAAGGTTGCGCAAGATACAGTGGCGCGGACTTTTTAACAACCCAAGACAGGAACAATGCCATGCATCTGAAAATCAAGCCGTTGACCGAAGCCGCCCATGAAACCTACGCCGACCACGGACATTTCCACGAGGGCGATGCCGGGCTCGACCTCTATGTGCTCGAAGACACCGTCATCCGCTCCGGCGAAACCAAGCCGATCCACCTCGGCATCGCCTGCGAGCCCGAGGATGGCCGCGCCTATTTCCTCCTGCCGCGCTCCAGCATCTCCAAGACCCCGCTGCGGCTGGCCAATTCCATCGGCCTGATCGATGGCGGCTACCGCGGGGAACTCATCGCCATGTGCGACAACATCAAGGATTTTTCCTATACCGCCGAAAAGGGCCAGCGCCTCTTCCAGGTCGTCGCCTGCGACTGCTCCCCGATCTTTTACGAACTGGTGGACGAACTATCCGAAACGACCCGCGGCGCGGGCGGGTTTGGAAGCACGGGCAAATAACCGTCACGAATCACGTATAACGGGAGCTAGCCATGGCTGAAAATGCCGACTCCATCGAATATTCTGTCCGGCCGCAAAACCTGCGCGTGTGCGACATGCCGACGCAGCTGCGCCCGCGCGAGGAGTTTGCGCGGGTCGGCCCCGAAAACGTCTCCGATGCCGTCTTGCTGGCGCTGATCCTGCGGACGGGAACCAAGGGGATCAACGTGGTCGAGGTTTCCCAGCGCCTGCTCTCGGCGTTTGGCTCCTTGACGGCTCTGGCGAAGGCTTCGGTGAAGGAGATCCAGTCGATCAACAGCATCGGCCCCGTCAAGGCGCAAATGATCAAGGCGGCCATGGAGCTGGCGCAGCGGCTCGCCCGCGAGAGCGTCGGGGAAAACCCGCTCATCGCCACACCCGAGCAGGCCGCCGCCGTCCTGCGCGAACGTGCCCGGCTCTTGCAGCACGAGGTTTTCTGGGCGCTGATGCTCGACACCAAGAACCGCCTCATCGGCGAACCGCAGAAAATCAGTGAAGGCACCCTCAACAGCAGCCTCGTCCATCCGCGCGAATTGTTCAAAAAGGCCCTCCAGCACTCCAGCGCCGCCATCATCCTCGCGCACAACCACCCGTCCGGCGACCCGACGCCTTCGTCGGAAGACCTCAAGGTGACCAAGCAGCTTATCGGCGCGGGCGAGGTGATGGGCATCAGGGTGCTCGACCATATCGTTCTCGGGCATCGCCGGCACGATGCCTGCGCCGACTTCCTCAGCCTGCGCGAGGCGGGCCTGGTCCAGTTCGGCTAGGGTTTCCGTCCGATGCGCAGAAATATCCAATAACTGTTTGCAACGTGTTAGGAGTGGGGCTAGTGGCTTTAGACACGAGGTGCTTTATGAAAGAAGTCGTCATTGTTCCAAACCAGTTGCAACGGGTGCTCGTTTCGGTGGCGTTGCTGCTGGTGCTGCTGCACGGCGTTGGCTATCTCCCCGTGGTGGCGGGGCTGAGAAGCGAACCCATCCATTTCTTCAATCTCGACCGGGAGCAGAATTTCGCGGCGGTCTATTCCACGACCCTGCTTTGGCTGTGCGCATTGCTGACTGGATTCATCGCCAAGGCGGAACCCGACCGCGCACGGGGCCGCAAATGGATGGGGATGGCCGTGGTTTTCGCGTTGCTCGGACTCGACGAGCTGGTCTCGCTCCACGAGCGGCTGAGCTGGACGATACACCGCGCATGCGAGGGATTCAACCTGCACGGGTTCGCTTGGATCCTGCCCTACGCGCTGGTGCTCGTCGTCCTGCTGTTCGTCTATGCGAAGTTTTGGTGGACGCTGCCGGGATCAACCCGCCTCAGTCTGGCGATCGGCGGCGCGCTTTTTGTGGGCGGGGGCTTGGGGTGCGAGCTGATCGCCTGGATGGTGACGAGGATGGAGGCGGGAGCGATCGCCTGGCATATCGAGATCCTGGCGGAGGAGGTGCTTGAGATGGCGGGCGTGATCGTGATGGCGAGGGCGTTCCTCCTCCACATCGCCGACCACCTTCCGGAGGCGAGGCTTTGCGTCGGGAACCGTTGAGCTGGGCTGGGCGGAGGGCCTCTGTTTTTAGCGCCGGGGCTTCCAGACCTTGACCTTCTTCTGTTCGCGGCCCCATTCGAGCGCCTGGCGGTGCGAGGGAAAATAGAGGTCGATGTGCTGGCCCTTGATCGCCCCGCCGATGTCCTCCACGCGGCCCCAGCCATAGTCGGGTACGAACATGATCGTGCCGAAGGGATAGACCCGCGTGTCCGCCGCGATCGTGCCCCAGTCGGCCTGGGTTCCCGCCGCCGTGATGCCGACTTCCTTGGGCTTTCCCTTGGCGGGGCCGTAGGCCACCACCGGCTGGAATTTCCAGTTGCGCTTCCAGCCGCAGCAGTGGCCGCATTTGCAGTAGCCGGTCGTCTCCATCGCGACCAGTTCCGGTTTCTGGTTGCGTGGAAGACGGTAGCTGCGGCTTGTCGCGCAGCCGCTCAGCAACACAAGCCCGGCCAACAGAAGCAGGAGTTGACCCGATTTTTTTAACTTCATGCCACGTCTCCCGACCAGATGGTTTCAATGCCGTTGGCGGTTTCAAGCAAGAGTTCGCCATGTTCGCCAAATCCGGCCAGCCGGCCGCTTTTATGGATATCTCCGTCGTGGACCGACAGGCGTTTGCCCAATGGGCCTGCCTTTTCCGTCCAGCTGGAGCGCAGGCGGGGAAACCCGCCTTGCTTCCATTCGCCGATCCAATAATCGAGGTGGGGCAGCAGCGCGGCGAGGGTTTCGTCCATTCCGTAGGCCTTGCCGCTTTCCAGCATCATCGAGGTGGCGGGACGGTCGATCATGCCCGCCTCTTCGCCCGACATGTTCACGTTCAGCCCGATGCCGACGACGATGCCCGGCCTGCGCAAGGCGCCGCCGTCGATCCGTTCGGAGAGGATGCCGCAAATCTTCTTGTTTCCCACCAGCACATCGTTGGGCCATTTGGGCGCGGCGGAGATGCGCTGCCCGGCCAGCAGGTCGGTCACGGCCAGCGCGGCGGCCATGGTGAGCGAAGGGGTCTGCACGAGATCGGCATCGGTTTCGACAAACAGCGAAAAGCAGAGGTTGGTGTCGGGCGTGGAGAGCCATTTACGGTTCTGCCGCCCGCGCCCGGCGGTCTGTTCGCGTGCCGCGATGACGTGCCCGTCCGGCAGGCCGGCCCCGTGGCGAAGCCGTTCGCGCATGCAGGCGTTGGTGGAGCCAAGCCTGTTGTGCCATTCGATGTGGAAGTCCATTTTCACCAATGGGTTGTTTAGATCGCGTTTCATTTGCAAAGGCCAATAAAAAAGCCCTTTTTCACTAGCTATGGCAAATCAATTTCCGTATACAGACGGCTCATTTTACCAATCCAGGAGGCAAAAACAGATGGAACTTCTCATGCAAGGCGTTGTCTTGATGGTCATTGGCATGGCAACCGTGTTTGCTTTTCTCGTACTGATGATCCTCTCCATGAATGGCTCTGCGGCATTCTTCCGCAAATTCGCCCACCTCTTCCCCGACGAGGTCAAAGCCGCACCCAAGGCGAAAACCGTTGCCGACCCCTTGGCCGAAATCGCGGTGGCCTTGGCCACCATCAAATCGAAGCGCGGCTAACCGCATATTACTTTAAAACCAACCAGGAGATAGATCGTGGCTAAGAAAACCATCCATATCATGAACACCGCGTTCCGCGACGGCTTCCAGTCCGTGTACGCCGCCCGCGTATTGACCGAAGACTTCCTCCCGGCCGTCAAGGCCTGCGTCGAGGCGGGGCAGACCCACTTCGAAGCCGGCGGCGGCGCGCGCTTCCAGGCGCCCTTCTTCTACTGCAATGAATCCGCTTTCCACATGATGGACCGCTTCCGCGAAGTGGCCGGCCCCGGCGCCGACCTCCAGACGCTCGCCCGCGGCATCAACGTCGTCGTCCTCGACTCCCAGTCGCGCGACATCATCGACCTGCACGCCAAGCTCTTCAAGAAGCACGGCATCACCACCATCCGCAACTTCGACGCGCTCAACGACGTCAACAACCTGATCGACTCCGGCAGGTCCATCAAGGCCCACGGCCTCAAGCACGAAGTCGTCGTCACCATGATGGAACTGCCTCCCGGATGCTCCGGCGCGCACACCGTCGCATTCTATGAAAAGACCCTGCGCGACATCCTGGCCGCCGGCATTCCCTTCGACAGCGTCTGCTTCAAGGACGCCTCCGGCACCTCCGTGCCGAAAAAGGTCTATGAAACGATCGCCATGGCCCGCAAGATCCTGCCCGCCGACTGCAAGATCGTCTTCCACTCCCACGAAACGGCCGGCGTCGGAACCGTCGGCTACATCGCCGCCATCAAGGCGGGCGCCGACCAGGTCGACTGCTCGCTCGCCCCGGCCTCCGGCGGCACCTGCCAGCCGGACGTCGCCACCCTCTGGCACGCCCTGCGCGGCGAAGACTACGAGCTGGATGTGGACATCGATAAGATGATGCACGCCGCCACCATCTTCAAGGAGTGCATGGCCGACTACGAAATGCCCCCCGAAGCGCTCGCCGTCGAACCGATGATCCCGTGGTCGCCGATGCCCGGCGGCGCGCTCACCGCCAACACCCAGATGATGCGCGACAACAACGTCATGGACAAGTACGAGGCCTGCATCCACGCCATGGGCGAGGTCGTCCGCCTCGGCGGCTTCGGCACCTCCGTCACGCCGGTTTCCCAGTTTTACTTCCAGCAGGCATTCAACAACGTCATCTTCGGACCGTGGGAAAAGATCGCCGACGGCTACGGCAAGATGGTGCTCGGCTACTTCGGCAAGACCCCGGTCGCACCCGATGCAAAAATCATCAAGATCTGCTCCGAGAAGCTCAAGCTTGAGCCGACCACCGCCAACCCGGTCGACCTCAACGACAAGAACCCCAAGAAGGGGGTTGCCGCCGCGAAGAAGATGCTTTCCGACGCCGGCATCACCGACCACTCCGACGAAAACGTCTTCATCGCCGCCTGCTGCGAGCAGAAGGGCATCGACTTCCTGCTGGGCAAAGCCAAGGTCAACGGCGTCCGCAAGGGGGCTCGCAAGCCCGCCGAACCGGCCAAGGCCGAAGTGAAGACCGAAGCGAAGGCCGGCGGGGACGGCGCCTACACCGTCACCGTCAACGGCAAGAAATTCGCGGTTGAGGTGAAAGGCGACAAGGCCTCCGTCAACGGCAAGTCCTACGACATCGGTGTCAAGGACGGCGTCGAAGCCGCCGGTACCGCCACCATCGCGCACACCTCGGCCGACTCCATCGAAGTCAAGGCTCCGATGAACGCCAAGGTGGTTAAGATCAATGCCCAGGTGGGCGACCACGTGGCGGTCGGCGATGTGCTCTTTGTGCTCGAAGCCATGAAGATGGAAATCGAAGTCAAAGCCGCCGCCGCCGGCACGATCTCATCGATCGCAGTCGAAAGCGGTGTGCAGGTTACCGCCGGTCAGCCGATGGCCTCCATCAACTAACCGAAGGAACGGAGATTTCAGACATGAAGAAATTCATCACCATGGCCTTGTTGGCCGCCGCCGTGCTGGGCGGGTGGTCTTCGGCTCGCGCCGAGGAGGCCTGCTGCCCGGATGCGGCTGCAAAAAAGACCGAGCAACAGAGTGTTTCGATCGGGCAGGGCTTTGCGAAGCTCTGGAAGGAAACCGGCATCTACCGGTTCATGTATCCCAAGACGGCCCGCGAAAAGTCGAAAGAGTTGCTGGCCGCCGCCCTCCAGACCGCCGAAGCCGAAACCAGCGCCGGCCATTTGGAGTCGGCCCGGAAATACATCGACATGGCGGGTCGGCTTGGTGCCGATGCCGCCGCGCTGGCCGAGCTCGAAGCCGGCTACCAGGATGAGTTGGTCAACGGTGCCGCCCACCATAAAGGGCTGCTGCCGGAAGGTGCGGGCCAGCTCGTCATGATCCTCGTGGGTCTATTGTTGATCTACTTGGCCATCGCCAAGGGCTTCGAGCCGTTGCTGCTGCTGCCGATCGGGTTTGGCGCAATCCTGACCAATATCCCGGCGGCGGGCATTTCCGACGGCCCGATGCCCGGCCAGCCAGCCGGATTCCTCTACTATTTCTACACGGTCGGCGTCCAGTCCGGTGTCTTCCCGCTGCTCATCTTCATGGGCGTCGGGGCGATGACCGACTTCGGTCCGCTGATCGCCAATCCGAAGACGGCATTGCTCGGCGGTGCCGCGCAGCTGGGCATTTTCTTCGCCCTGCTTGGTGCGTTGGCGCTGACGAAGCTGACGGGCGGCGTCATCAACTTTGACCTGAAGGATGCCGCGTCGATCGGCATTATCGGCGGGGCGGATGGCCCGACGGCGATCTTCCTCTCTTCGCGCCTCTCGCCCAATCTGCTCGGTGCGATCGCCGTGGCGGCCTATTCCTACATGGCGTTGGTGCCGATCATCCAGCCCCCGATCATGCGGGCGTTGACGACCAAGGCGGAGCGCAACATTGAAATGAAGCAGCTGCGCCATGTCACCAAGACCGAAAAGATTATCTTCCCGCTGTTGGTGCTGATCCTCTGCATCCTGCTGCTGCCCTCCGCCACGCCGCTGATCGGCATGCTGATGCTCGGCAACCTCGCCAAGGAGTGCGGCGTGGTCGAGCGCCTGTCGAGCACCATGGAAAACGCGCTGATCAACATTGTCACGATCATGCTCGGCCTGGCCGTCGGCTCCAAGCTGGCCGCCGACAAGTTCCTGAACGCCAATACCCTCGGCATTTTGGCGCTGGGATTGCTGGCGTTCGCAATCGGCACCGCCGGCGGCGTATTGCTGGCCAAGTTGATGAACAAGCTCAGCAAGGATCAAATCAACCCGCTGATCGGTTCCGCCGGGGTTTCGGCCGTGCCGATGGCCGCGCGCGTCTCGAACAAGGTCGGTCTGGAGACCAACCCGCAGAACTTCCTGCTCATGCACGCCATGGGGCCGAACGTCTCCGGCGTGATCGGATCCGCAGTGGCCGCCGGGGTGCTGCTGGCGCTCTGCGGATAGTTTCCCGCATGGGAAAACCACGAAAAGGGCCGCTGGAAAGCGGCCCTTTTTGTTTTCTGCCCATAGCGGTTTTGTGGCAGGCTCCGCCGATCGTTGTCGCATAAGGAGGCGCTCATGTTCGAAGTCATTGCAGTTGCCGCATTGGCGGTTTCTTCCCAGGTCACGGAGGTGACCGTTTACAACGACCGGGCGCAGGTGGTTCGCACGGCGGAGGTTGCGCTGGAGCAGGGGATCAATACGCGGGTGTTTGAAAACCTGCCGGAGTCGGTCGATTCGCGCGGCATTCAAGTAGAGGGCTCGGGCGTGGCGACCGTGCTGGGGGTTCGCTTTAAAAGCGAAAACTTTGTGGAGGTTCCCAAGGAGGCATGGAAGGCGCTCTACGACAAGCAGAACAGCCTGCGCGGGGATGAAAAGGCGGTGCTTCAGAAAATTGAGCGTTTCAAGGAGTCCCGGGATTTCCTGAAACAGATCAGCGCCAAGATCACCCACACGGCGGAAAAGGAAAGCGGCACGGCGCAGCTCGATCCGGAGAGCTGGAGCAAGATGCTCGGGCTCTATACCGAAAAGAGCGCCGAATATGACGCGGGGTTGCGTGCGGCCGAGCTTGAGTTGCAGGGCGTCCGCGATGCGCTCCAGCAGGTGCAGGCCGACCTCACGGATGCCGGGGCGGATACCCGCAAGCAACGCCGGGTGGTGGAGGTGGATCTCGAGGCTCCTGCGGCAGGGAAGGCGGTGTTGAAGCTTTCCTACATGGTGCGCGGGCCGCAATGGACGCCGTCGTACGACATCCGCGTCGATTCTGCCCAGCGCAGCATGGAAGTGAACTATTTCGCCTTGGTCCAGCAAAGCACCGGCGAGGACTGGAAGGACGCCGTCCTGAAGCTCTCGACCGCGAATCCTGGCCTTGGGGGAGAGCATCCCGAGATGGATCCCTGGAGCATCCGGATCGCGCCCCGGAACGTGAAGACCTGGGATGCCGTCTCTTCGCGCTCCGAAAGTTTGACGATCGGCTTTAACGCATACGAATCGTCATCGCTGGCCAATCGCATGGGTGGTGATAGCCCATTGCTGGCATCTCTTCTTGAGGTGGAGGCGCCGCCCGTCCAAACGCGTCCTACCGCCGTGGCGAACCACGGCGTATCGGTGGTGTTCCAGGTGGCGGGGAAAAGCACGGTCGATTCCGACAATGTCGAGCATCGCGTCTCGGTCGCGACTGTGCGAATGCCCGCCAGTTTCCGCTACTCGGCGGTGCCGAAACTCGATACCCACGCCTATCTCAAGGCAAAGGCGGCCAACGCGGGAGCCCATCCCTTCCTCGCCGGCAAGGCGAACGTTTTCCTCGACGGGGTTTATGTGGCGACGTCGCTCATGAAGCTTGTCGCGCCGGCGGAGGAGTTCTGGGTTTTCCTGGGTGCCGACGAAAGCATCAAGGTGGAGCACAAGCTGGTCAAGAAGTACCAAAGCCGCGAGGGCCTCACCGGCCGCACCGTGCGGCACGCCTTTGAATACCTCATGACCGTCAAGAACACCCATGCGGTCCCGGAGGAGATGATCGTTTGGGATCAGCTGCCCATGTCGGAAAGCGAGGGGTTGGAGGTCAAGCTGCTGAACCCGAAATACTCCAAAGACACCGACGCGCTGAAGTTGGACGACGAGCGGCGCATCAGTTGGTTCAAGGTGCTGGCTCCCGGCGAGGAGTGGGCAATCCCGCTAAACTTCCAGATCGATGCGCCAGCGGATGCCTTCATCGACGGACTTGAATGAAAATCCCTTTCACCAAAATGCACGGGGCGGGCAACGACTTCGTCATGGTCGACGATCGCAACGGGCGTTTTCCGATCCACGATGTCGCGTTCATCCGGCGGATGGCGGCGCGGTGTACG
>JBGSLE010000288.1:0-9323 GCA_041740875.1 Pontiella sp.
CCAGGAGGGCACGGAACGGCAGCTGGTGGCGGGCGTGCAACGGCTGCTGGCGGTGGCGGAGGCCTACCCCGCGCTGAAGGCCGACCGCAATTTCATGCAGTTGCAGCAGGAGCTGGTGAACACCGAAGACCGCATCCAGGCGGCGCGGCGCTTCTACAACGGCAACGTGCGCGACTACCGCAACAAATGCGAAGCATTCCCCAGCAACCTCGTCGCCAACCTCTTCGGTTTCAAGCCGCGCGACTTTTTCGACGTCGATCCCGCCACCAGAGCCAACCCCACTATTGATTTGACCGTAAAGACGCCAAGCCGCTAACTAGGCACGTTGTTGTTTCCCCGCGTCGTTGCGGTTATCGTTTGAAGCACAGGAGCCCCGCATGATCAGCCCGCCGAAAGCCTACGAAAACATCGCCTTCCTCAACAGCTCGCACTGCCGCCCCGTGCGCCTGCAGCTGGAATACCTCCACCCGGAGGTGACGATGCAGGAGCAGGGCGTCAAATCCACCATCGTGATTTTCGGCAGCGCGCGCATCCCCTCGCCCGAGACGATTGACAAATGCAGGAACCCGAAGCTTGCGGCGCTGGAACCCTTTTACGAAGAGGCGCGCAAGCTGGCGAATATCATCAGCACCAACAGCCAGACCAACCACGAGTGCGAATATGTCGTCGTCACCGGCGGCGGCGGCGGGATCATGGAAGCCGGCAACCGCGGCGCCTCGGACGCGGGGTGCAAATCGATCTCGCTCAACATCGTGCTGCCGCACGAGCAGCAGGCCAACCCGTTCGTCACCCCGCAACTGAACTTCGAGTTCCGCTACTTCCACATGCGCAAGATGCACTTCCTGCTACGGGCCCAGGCGGTCTGCATCTTCCCCGGCGGCTTCGGCACCTTCGACGAACTCTTCGAGGCCCTGACGCTCATCCAGACCGGCAAGATCAAGCCGATGCCGGTCATCCTCTTCGGCACCGCGCACTGGAAGCGCCTGATCGACTGGAACTACCTCGCCGAGTGCGGCCTCATCAGCACCAGGGACCTCGACCTGCTCACCTTCTGCGACACCGCCGAAGCGGCCTGGAAAACCATCACCGAATTCTACGCAAACAACTGAGGCCACCCATGAAGGAAGAACTCGCGTTCAGCGCCCCGTGGCAGCCGATGCTCAAGGGCATTTCGCTTGCCGCCGCGTTATTGCTGGCGGCGCTCGCCGTGGGAAGCGTCCGATCCGGCAATGCATGGATGGCGCTTCTTATCGTATCCATACCGCTGGGCGCGGTACCTTTCGCCATCCGCGGCTACATCCTCTCGCCCGACGAGATTTTCGTCCGGCGGCCCGGCTGGAACAAGCGCATCCCCCTCGACGGGCTCCAATCCGTCGAGGTCGATCCCCGGGCGCTACGCTGCGCGATCCGCACCTGCGGAAACGGCGGCCTCTTCTCCTTCACCGGCTGGTTCTGGAGCAAGCGGCTGCGCACCTTCCGCGCCTTCGCCACCGACTGCAACCGCGCCGTCGTCCTGCGCTTCCCGCGCCGCACCATCGTGGTCACGCCTGGCGACCCCGCTCGCTTCGCCGCCGAAATCAAACGACTGCGCAACCTCTAGGCATTCCGAACACACACAACCAAAGGAGACACACATGAAGAAGACGATTGGCAACACTCTGGCCCTGCTTGCATTGGCCCTGCTTTCGGACTGCGCCGGCATGGCGTTAAACAACATCGACCTCACCCTCAGCCGCAACATCACCGTCGGGCAGGAGCTGATGGATCTCAAGGCCGCCCACGAAAAGGGCGTCATCAGCGACACCGAATACGCCAAGGCCAAGCAGGACGTCCTCAACATGGTTTCGGCGCTGGGCGAGCTGCAGGACGATTAAAACACGCGCCGCACAGGGCAGTTTGGGCTGGCGTTTTATCCGGCGATTGGAAATCCTGCCGCGATGAATCCCAGCCCAAAAAGACTCCCCGCCGAATGGGAGCCGCAAGGCGCCGTCCTGCTTGCTTGGCCCCATGCCGGAACCGACTGGGCCCCGGTCTTGGACGAAGCCGTAAAAACGTTCGACGCCATCGCCACCGCCATCGAACGCTTCCAGCCCGTCCTGAAGGTGCGGCCGGACGCCTTCGCCATTCCGACCAACGACACCTGGTCGCGCGACTTCGGCCCCGTCACCATCGAGGAAGGCGGCAAACCCGTCCTCCTCGATTTCACCTTCAACGGCTGGGGCGGCAAGTTTGAGGCCGGGCTCGACAACGCCGTCACCCGCTACCTCCACGCCTGCGGCGCGTTCGGCGCCACCGAACTGCGCACCGTCGATCTCGTGCTCGAAGGCGGCAGCATCGAATCCGACGGGGCCGGAACCCTGCTCACCACCACCGAATGCCTGCTCAACCCCAACCGCAACCCGCATCTCTCCAAGGCGCAGATCGAAGAGCGCCTGCGCAACGAACTTGGCGTTGAAAAAATCCTCTGGCTGGAAAACGGCTACCTCGCCGGCGACGACACCGACGCGCACATCGACACCCTCGCCCGCCTCTGCCCGAACAACACCATCGTCTATGTCGCCTGCGACGACCCCTCCGACGAACATTTCGCGGCGCTCAAGGCGATGGAGCTGGAGCTGATGCAGTTTCCCGGCTACCGCCTCCTGCCGCTCCCCTGGCCCAAGGCCAAATTCGACGACGACGGCCACCGCCTGCCCGCCACCTACGCCAACTTCCTTGTCATCAACCGCGCGGTGCTCGTCCCGACCTACAACGATCCCGCCGATACCGACGCCCTCGACGTCGTTGGAAAGGCGTTTCCCGGCCGCGAAATCATCGGCATCGATTGCAGCACCCTGATCCTCCAGCACGGCTCGCTCCATTGCGTCACCATGCAGATTCCCAAAGGCGCAACGGGCCGGTCGTGAAACCGAAAAAACTCAACCGGAAGATGAAAAGGGCCACCATCGACGTGCTGGTCGGCTTCGCCATCCTGCTGACCGTCTCGAGCATCGGCAGCTGGCTGATCTGGAACCGCTACTACACCGGCATGTTCAAGCAGGACATCTTCCAGGCCGTCCTCCTCGGCAACCTCGTCACCTCGGCCGTCGGCGCCCTCATGGTCTACCTCGCCAAGCGCCGCTGACCGCCCACCCGCCCTACAAATTCCCTGTCCTGTGGGGCCGGTGACCCCACCGGCCACGGCGGGTGGGGTCACCCGCCCTACAGCAACCGACGGGACTCCGCCACTGCGGCATTTTACGGCTGTACCGCGCGGAGGAGGATGCTGTTCTTCAGGACATACATGCAAACCACCCGCGATGGTGCCACGCATTCCGGCGAATCGCCCGAGCCATTACCGGTGGCTTCGAAAAAACAAACCGAGGCGACGGATGTTCCTTCAGAGCGAAGGCTGAAGCCTTTGTTGTTGTGCGCGCACAAATGCATTCCGACCAGCCGAGATTGATGAAGGCTTACGAATCCGTGCTCTGAATTTTTTTCGGCAACACAACGCGTCAGCGTCGCATGAGAAGTCGTTTGTAGCGCAAAGCCATGGGTTCCATTGCCGGATGATCTGCAACCGCTCGCCTCCAGCCGCGCTCGTTCCAAACCGGCGAACCCGGCATATTTGTTATTCTCGGCAACGCAACGCGTCAATGCCCCGGACGAATCGGCCTGGACGGCGAAGCCGGCGTTTCCGTTTCCAACCGACCGGCAGTGGGTCGCCTCCAGCCGCGCTCGTTCCAAACCGGCGAATCCGGCTTCTTTGTTGCTCTCGGCAACGCAACGCGTCAATGTCCCGGACGAATCGGCCAAGACGGCGAAGCCGGCGTGTCCGTTTCCAACCGACCGGCAGTGGGTCGCCTCCAGCCGCGCTCGACCACAACCAGTGAACCCTGCCACTTTATTATTCTTGGCGACGCAACGGGAAAATGATGCAGACAAATCTGCTTGTGCGTCGAAACCAGAGAATCCATTCCCACTCGACCGACAGTGAACCGCCTTTAGCCGAGAACGGTCAAAGCTGACGAATCCTGAATATTTATTATTCTCGGCCATGCAACTTAGGAATCGAGCGGATGCCTGTTCGCGGACAACAAACCCGGCTTGTGAGTCGTTTTCCGCCCGGCAGGAAACTACAGTCACTGAACCGCCTGTCGCATCCAAAGCGTACATCGTGGCTCCGTTTTGGCTCTGGAAGCGAAACGTCAGACCGCAGAGCAGCGCGTCGCCGCCTGTGATACGAATCGGATCTTTTACCCGACCTTGGATGATCACCTCGCTGGAGCGCCCCAGGCCGATTAGAATGACACCGTTGGTCAGCGCAACCTCGCCAACATGCACGCCGGGAAGGATGCCGATGACTTGTCCGGGCGTAGCCTGCTCGACCGCCTGCGCCAGCGTGTCGGCGTTGCCGCCGAATCCAACGACGAAATCGGCCAATGGGCGGAGCAGATTGGAATCCGGGGCCGCCTCTGGGCCGAGGACGGCATAGTAGGCCGCCAGCATGGACCGCTTATCGGCCTTCGCCAGTTTCCGCCAATCGTCGGCGGTCTTAGGGTTGGCACGAGCCACAGCTGGGAAATATTTGGCCGTCTCTTCCGTCGTCCACCCCGCGTTGATCTCTTGCTCGTCCAGAAACGATAAGGGGGGAACCCATTGCTCGGTAAACAGGTCGAAGTATGCTGAAAGAATGCGGCCTTGCTGCGATGCGGCATCCTGTGCGGAAGCTACCGAAGAGAGCAGAAACACCAGAAACAAGCACCAGCGAATAGCATCATGTAAATATTTCATAGGTACTCCTTTTCACATGAGAATTTATCGATATTTCAATAACCACGCTGGCTTGTACTCATGGTGCAATAGGTACACCCTGTGCATCCCGTACATCCCGTGCACCCTGTACATCCCACACAATTCGTGCAAGACGTACACCCCGTGCATCCCCCCGTACATCCTTTTGTACAAACAATACACGAAGCCGTACATGAGGCACTGCAATACTGTTGCATTCGACGGTCATAAGCATCCGCAACATGCTCTTTAATCTGCTTGTTCGGGTTGTTCAGCAGGGAACCGACAACATAGGATGCGTAATCATCGGGCGCACTGTAGTTGCCGCCGAGGAAAGTCCACTGCTCCAATTTTCCTGGACCGGCAAGAAGCAGATCCGCCACCGCTGTCGTCAAGGAATCGTTCATGGCGATGGCGCAATGAACCAGGGCCGTTTTCTCCAGTTGAACCATCGCCTCCAAGACCGGAAGCGGGGTCTGCGGACAAATCGCCACGGCCGCGCGCACCGCCTCGCTATGATGAACCGCCAACCGGGTCAACACAGCACCAGAGGTAATCCGCCCTTGTTTGATATGCTCCACGAGATTTTCAGCACTCATGGACGAATTGCTCAACACGGCATTGATCATCGCGGCATCCGACGATTCCATGGCCCGCAGCAGGGTGTCCAACGGGGTCGATGGGTTGGCCGCCACGGTGATACGAACGGTTTGATCGGGATCGTCAAGCAGTCGGTTGAGCGTCTCTCCGGAGGTGTTCCGGTGAGCAGCCACAAGCTGCCGGACCGTGACGTCCGTGTCGCCGCTTAAGAGATCAAGAATGCTAGCCGGAGAGGCTGAATTCGACGCCACGGAGGCGCGGACGCGCTCGTCGTGATCACTGGCTAAACGTTGCAGCGCCTCAAACAGCGCGTAATTATTGCCAGCAACGGTCCAGCGGATGCCGATGTCGGCATGGGCGGCAAGCACCAGCAGGATCGATGCAGGAGTCGAGGGGTGTCCCGCCACTGCCAAACAGATATCGCGATCAGCATCATCTGAAAGACCGGCCAAAACTTCCGGAGAGATTGAGGAGTTGCTGAGAACCTGACGGCGCACGCCGAGGTCGCTATCCTCCGCCAGTCTCAACATCGTATCAATCGGAGCATTGGAATTGACGGCAACCGCCTTGCGGATGCCCGAATCGGCATCCGTGGCGAGTGCCTGCAGTGCCGATGCAGGGGTCGAGGGGTTTTCCGCCACGGCCAGGCGGATAGCAGGATCGGCATCATCGGAAAGCCCGGCCAGAATATCCGGAGAGATGGCGACGTTTCTGAGAACGATGCGGCGCACGTCAAGGTCGACATCCTCCGCCAGTTTCAACAGCGTGGACATGGGGGTTCGGGTAATGCCCGCCACGCGCTGACGCGTTTCCAAATGAGGCTGATCCGCAAAATAGGCCAGACCATCCGGCGATACTGAGTTAAACAGATGATCGCGCACGCCGGCATCGGCATCGGCCGCCAATTTGTAGAGGATTTCGTGCGGTGTGGCGGTGTTGCCCGCAACCGCTGTCCGAACCCGCGCTTCCGCATCCGATGCAAGCTGATCCAGCGCGGCTGCCGGTGTTTGCGGATGACCGGCCACCCGGACGCGTATCGCCACATCGCGATCCGCAACCAGCGACGACAGGAATTGCGGCGACACCTGTTGATAGGCCGCATCGACGACCGTAGTCTGGTTGTCGCGGATCAGCCGATTGCGCAGCCCATCAGGAAGATCCTTATATGCCGCCAACGCGACACGAACTTCTGTTAGCCGATGCGCGGCCAACGCCTGCAACCGGGGTTCCGCAATCCCGCTCTTCCGCAACTCCGCCAGACGCGCTTCCCGCTCCTTGCGCACGGCATCGCTGTTTGCGACTAGAGACACAATCTGGGGATCGGCATCATCCATCAGCAGCAGCACGACACCGTAAGAAATCGATGGATTCTTCGCCACGCAGGCCCGTACGACAGCCGAGGAATCGGCGGCAAGTTTGGCCAAGGTCGCCGCAGGCGTATCGGGGCGGTAGGCCGCCGCCAAACGCTGATTAAGCACCTTGCTGGCGGCCATGGCCAAAACCGTTTTTGGCGGTAACGCTCGAACCGCCAGATTGGCCGCGGCTAGTTCCGCCGTCGCCTGATGAGCAGAGGCCGTAAGAACCAGCAAGGTCTCCACTGGTGTCGATGGATTGGCGGCAACCCGTTCGGTAAGCTCTACATCGTCCTTCAAAGCAAATTGCGCTAACCGCTCCGGGCGCGTGTCTGGATTTCCGGCTTGGTTGATCTGATACGACGCACAGCCCGGCGCAAAAAGCGATAAGGCCACCACCGTGCCGCCGACGAGTACACTATGCTGCTGGTCGAACGCCTTCATCCGCTCCCCGATCCACAGGGCGCTTCCATAAAGTTCTGCGGCGGTTACGAGAATACAGCGTTGTGCTTCAGCACTCTCCGATTTAGTTTTTTGTCGTTCCACGAATGGCCTCCTGTTCAATGCGTTGCCAAATTGCCTCCTGAGAAATCATCGGTGCCGCGACGGCATCTGGATGCTCGATACACGTCAATTCCGGCAAGGCTCCTCCCGGTCTGAGCTGGCGCTCAAGCACAGCAGTCGTTGCCCGCCCCCGATCAAAGAGCAGTTCGCCCAATACCGTGTGAGAAATGGCGCACGAGATTTCCCGCGTATAGCGCTTTGCCCACGCGGCACTGTCCGGCCTGCGCTGGATTCCAAAAAGACCCACCGGACACCCACCGCCGCACAGATATTGAAACACGCAGTGGCGGCATTCGCGCCGGTTCGTGTCCGTGACCTCGCGCATCCATGTCAACACCGCTTCGCGCGGATAATCGCCGGCATCGATCGATCCCGCCTCAAAATGGGAGTTGTTGACCATATAGATGCAGGTGAACATCTTGCCATCCGCCGTCACAACCGGCGTATTCCCATACGGGGCCCCGCATCCATGATTCATGCGATGGCCGGGCTGAAAGCGCTTTGCATACTCATTGAACGGGAAGAGCTGATCGATCGGCCATATTCCTGAACGATAGACCTCTTTCAACCCCGCCGCATAGGTTCTCGGATCGGGACAAAGCGCTCTCGGCATGATGGTTCCGTCCGAATCCACCGCATTCAGCGGTGCAAACGCCGACGATGTACCGCCGCAATCTCGATGGAAACACGACACCTCCAGCAATCGTTCCACATTATAGGAGGTTACGGTAGCACGCAGTGCAACCGGAATATCTGCCGCACGCAAAAATCCGATATGCCGCACGGTATCCACCAGCGAAGCACCGCCGCCTTTGTAGGGACGGGTCACATGGTGAATCTCCGGCGGACCATCTACATCCACTAAGAAGGTAAGAGAATGCCGCTTGGCGTAATCGATCAGATCCTCTGGAAAGAGGGTCAAATTGGTCGTCAGATGAAACCGGATTTTCAATAAGGGAAAATCCTGCCGCATCTCCCCATCGACCCAGTCCATCAGGTTTTTTGCCAGCGGCCAGTTTAGAAGCGGTTCGCCCCCAAAAAAGACCACTTCAAGCTCGCCATCCGGCGTGATGGAGGCCGCCACCTGCCGCAGTGCTTTCCGGGCGGTCTCTTCCGTCATCATGGCGCAATCCGCAACACCATACGTTTCGCGTCCATTTAGGCAATAGATGCATGCCTGATTGCAGCCATGGGACAACAACAGGTAAATCGACGCCGCCGTGCGCTGCTGCTTTTGCCGGTCGCACGAGCAACACCCGCTTCCGCCCACAGACGGCTCTGCTTTTTTGCGGTTTGGCCGAATGCCATGCTCCCGGCAAAACGTCTCAAAGGCGTCCTGCCCGTCCTTGCGCCCCCCAACAGATTTATCCGCTAGGAATTCATCCAGCAATGATCGCATCGATGCAGGAACAAACACCGGATCCGGTGACTTGACGTGGAAACAGACCGTATCTCCCGATTCCTGAAGAATCGCCAGATCGCCTTGTCGAAGAATCTTCATGTCGCTCACTTCAACTCCGTCCCCAATTTAAATAAGGCTTTGCCCGCCGACGAACGCCAATGTGAGGGTGAGAGCTTTGGCTTTTAGTAGGCGGTGGGCGGAGTGTTCTTTTTGGGGGTTCATGGGGCTCCTTGTGGTTGGTTAAAGGGGATCAGTGGGTGGATTTTAGTTCTTGTTTTAATTTATTTTTAAATATAATCTTATCTATTTTTGAACTTTACCCGGCTCTATTTTATGCGTAGCGATACTTAAAGCGTAAAAAGTTTAGAGTGCTTGCATATCCATGCCAAGTGGTAAGTCATTTAATTTCGGTTAGCCCAATTCCTCAATGCGGCCAACCCTCTCCGGAATGGCCCGCGCCGCTTTTGCATTTGCCCAATGGCGTGGTTTCTGCAAAAACACGGCCCATGAATAGCAACCTAACCGTCGGCCTCGTCCAGCAAGCGTGCAGCGCCGACCGCGCGGCGAACATGGAAAAGAGCATCGCGGGCGTCCGCCGCTGCGCGGCGCAGGGCGCGAAGCTGGTGGTGTTG
>JBGSLE010000289.1:0-1952 GCA_041740875.1 Pontiella sp.
GTCCGGCCGCCGTGGGATGTAGATGTGTTTTAAGATTCATAAGGCATTTTCCTTTCCAGTCCCCAGATCCTCCGGCTCCACCCAATCCTTCGCGCGGTTGGCCTCCGGGGGCAGTTGCCATCCATACCGCAAAGGCTGGCCGGACGCAATCCCCTTGGACGACGGCCACTCCGTCCGCCGCGCTTTTTCCGCGCGAACCCGCGCGGCAACGTCGGCGAAATCATCCTGCGCCGCGCGTAGCCGCCAACGCTTTCCGCTGCGCGGTTAAGCGTTCCTACACCACCGCCCCTTCGTGGCTTGGTGTTTATAAACGTTTATTTGGGCACCTGCGGGGTTTCCAAACCCGGGCTGGCCTGCCATGATGCCGCCATGCGAAACGGGCGAATCCATCCAGCTTTCGAGGGTGCCGGAAGGGTGTTTGGCGGTTTTCCGGCAGAAAACCGAACAAAGCGGTTTCCAAATACCGGAAAATGTTATAGGTATACTCGTTATTAGGTATTAACATGCGTATTTATAGATCCGGCGGACAAATATTGGGGATTTGCAAACTGTAGGGCTGGAACGGTCGCAGACCTTCCAGCCGCGGCGGCAAGGGTTTCACCCGTTGCCGCCCTACAATAAGGGAAAATCGCTATCACAATATTTAATCGCCGGAGCAATAGAAGGGTGATCGGCTATGGGTATCAAGCAGGCGGCGCTTTCCTCGATCGGCCAAAAGGTGGTGCTGGCCACCTCCGGGCTGGCGATGTTCCTCGTGTTCCTGGTGCCCCACATGGGCGGGAACGTGCTGTTTTTGTTCGGGCCGGACCTCTACAACTCCTATGCCGAGCACCTGCACAAGCTGGTACCGCTGTTGATCGCCGTCGAAATCCTCCTGCTCGGCTCGATCTCGATCCACATGGCGATGGCCTACCGGGTGGTGCGGGCGAACCGCCGGGCGCACGGCTGGCGCATCACGCAGCGGTCGTCGCGGGAACGCTCGCTGGCGGCACGGCTGATGCCGCTGTCGGGCATCATGATTTTCGCCTTCGTGATCAAGCACCTGCTGGATTTCAAGTTCCGCGAAAAGGCGCAGACCGACCTGCACGGCCTCTTGGTGAACGATGTCTACGGCATGGTGCTGGCGCGGTTCCAAGGCGACCTCGTCCACACCGCCGTCTATCTCCTCTTCATGGTCGCCGTCGGGCTGCACCTTAGCCACGCGCTCCAGAGCAGCCTGCAAACCTACGGCCTGTTCGTGCCGCGCGAGGGGAGCAGGATCAAGCTCGCCAGCGCCGTGGTGGGATGGGGCATGGCCGCCACCTTCGCGATCGTGCCCATCGTGGCCTTCACCCGCTGATTTGAGGAAAATGATGAAACTCGACGCCAAGATCCCCGCCGGCCCGGTGGCCGAAAAATGGACGAACCACAAGTTCAGGGCCAAGCTGGTCAACCCCTCCAACAAGCGCAAGCACCGGATCATCGTGGTCGGCACCGGCCTGGCGGGCGCGTCGGCCGCGGCGACGCTCTCCGAGCTGGGCTACCAGGTCGAGTGCTTCACCTATTCCGACTCGCCCCGCCGCGCGCACTCGATCGCCGCGCAGGGCGGCATCAACGCCGCCAAGAACTATCCCAACGACGGCGACTCGATCTACCGCCTCTTCTACGACACCGTCAAGGGCGGCGACTTCCGCTCGCGCGAGGCCAACGTCTACCGCCTCGCCGAGGTCAGCAACCAGATCATCGACCACTGCGTCGCGCAGGGCATTCCGTTTGCGCGCGAGTATGGCGGCTACCTCGACAACCGCTCCTTTGGCGGCGCGCAGGTTTCGCGCACCTTCTACGCCCGCGGCCAGACGGGGCAGCAATTGCTGCTCGGCGCCTACGGCGCGTTGCAGAAAGAGGTCAAGAAGGGCGGGGTGGCGATGCACACCCGCTCCGAGGTGGTCGATGTGGTCGTGGTCGACGGCCAG
>JBGSLE010000290.1:0-10033 GCA_041740875.1 Pontiella sp.
CGTCTGATCCAGACCTTCGCGCTCGTCTTCCTGTGTCACCCGCAGACCGATGACGAGGTCTACCAGCTTCAGCGCGACATAGGTCACAACGGCCGTCCAGATCACGGTGATCACGATGGCCTGGATCTGGATCATGGTCTGACCCATCATCGAGTAGTCGTCCCCCTTCACGCCGCCCAGACTGGCCGCCGAGAAGATGCCGGTGCCGACCGCGCCGATGATGCCGCCCACGCCGTGGATGCCGAACACGTCAAGGCTGTCGTCATAGCCCGCCTTCACCTTCACCACGGTCACGAAGAAGTAGCAGATGATCGAAGAAATCGCGCCGAGGGCAATCGCGCCGACCGGACCGACGGTGCCACAGGCCGGGGTGATGGTGACCAGACCGACCACGATCCCCGAAGCAGCACCCAGCATGGATGCCTTGCCGCGTGCCATCGCCTCCAGCAGCACCCAGACAACGGCGGCTCCGGCGGTTGCGACGAAGGTGTTGATCATCGCCAGCGTCGCGCCACCATTGGCTTCAAGGTTGGAGCCGACGTTGAACCCGAACCAGCCGACCCACAGCATGGACGCACCGATCATCGTCATGACCATCGAGTGCGGCGCCATGTTTTCCTTGCCGTAGCCGATGCGCTTGCCGATCACGATGCACGCCACGAGAGCTGCCACGCCTGCGTTGATGTGGACCACCGTGCCGCCGGCAAAGTCGATGGCGCCCTGCTTGAAGAGGAAGCCGTCGGACGCCCAGACCCAGTGGCAGAGCGGGTTGTAGACCAGCAGGCTCCAGAGGGCGATGAAGATGCAGTAGCCGCGGAACTTGACGCGCTCGGCGAAGGCCCCGGCGATCAGGGCCGGGGTGATGATGGCGAATTTTCCTTGGAACATGGCGAAGACATATTCCGGGATGCCTTGCGGCATGATCGTGGTGTCGATGCCCTTGAGCAGGAAATAGTCCGGGTTCCAGCCGCACCAGCCGCCCAGTGCGTTGGCGCCGAAGCTCATGGCGTAGCCGCAGACCATCCAGAGGACGCCCACGATCGCCATGGCGGCGAAGCTGTGCATCATGGTGCCGAGCACGTTCTTGGTGCGGACGAGGCCGCCGTAGAACATGGCGAGCCCGGGAACCATCAGCAGCACCAGCCCGGTCGACGTCAGCATCCACGCCGTCGTGCCGGTATCGACTTCGGGTGTTCCGTCGGCTGCATGCGCCGTGCCCGCAAGGCACAGCAAAGCGAATAAGACAGCCCTTCCGGCTGCCGGTCGTGATGTAGGCATAGCTCTCTCCTGTTTGCTGCATCCTCGGCCCCGCAATCCGGGGCCAACAAAAAGTAGCCTAGGCTTTGCACGAGGTGTGCCATCGAAGCGGTCGGGAGCGTAAGTGTATTTTGATGAAATGGATAGAAAATTAACCGGTGTTGTTCGTTCGGATGGATTAAGTGACAAATCCGACATGCCTGTATGCAAGGATACAACTATGTACCCATTTGCGCCAAAAACACGCGCCGGGATAGCGGGTTTCCTGCGGCGGCGACGAGCCGGCGTGATTTCGGTTGGTTTGCGCCCGACGGAAGCGTAACCTGAGCCTCTTTTAAGGAGACGGCATGGACCAAACCAAACCGAAGCAGGAACACCCCCTCGCGAGCCTGTTGCTCAACATCGTCATTCCCGTGGCCATCCTCACCTTCCTGGGCAAGGAAAAATATCTCGGCCCGCTGTGGGCGCTGGTGGTTGCGCTCGCCTTTCCGGTCGGCTACGGCCTGCGCAAGCTCGCCCGGGAACGCAAGGCCGATCCCTTGTCCATCCTCGGCCTGGTCAGCGTCCTGCTCACCGGCGTGTTCGGCCTGCTCCAGCTGCCGCCGGTATGGATCGCCTGCAAGGAGGCCGCCATCCCGCTCATCATCGGCCTCGCCATCGTGGTTTCCCTCAAGACGCCGTTCCCGCTCATCAAGAAGCTCCTGCTAACCGAGGCGCTCTTCGACCTGGAAGTCCTGCGGCAGGCCCTGCGCGACGCCGGCAACGAGGCGCGCTTTGAAAAACGCCTAGTCGGCCTCTCCTGGGGATTCGCCGCGTCGATGTTCCTCTCCGCCGGCCTCAGCTACGCACTGGCCAAATTCGTCCTCCGCAGCGAACCCGGCACCGAAGCCTACACCGCCGAACTCGGGAAAATGACCGGACTGAGCAACGTCGTGGTGCTCGTACCCGTCATGGTGGTCATGCTCTTCGTCTTCAATGCGCTCTTCAACACCCTCGCCGAACTGACCGGGCGCACGCTCGACGACCTGCTCGCCGCCCACCACCGCAAGCCATCCATGAAAACCGACGGGAAAGATCCATCGGTCGATGGCCGTTGAGTTAATTGGCGGCGAGCCCGTTTTTGGTTCTTCGTAAAAAAGCGTGCCGCGCGCTATCGATCACGGTTCTGGCCCTTCAAACGCGACGGCGAAGCAGTCTGGCTGATCGAGTGACGCAGGGCCGGGCCCGGTTGCTACCGCCCTGCCTGCAGCCCCGGCCCCATCCCATCGGGGAGATGCAGGGCACAAAAAAAACAGGCTGCGGGAGCCCGATGCCCGCGCATGAACGGGACTCGCCGCAGCCATTGCCAAAGCCTTCCAACCGGCTACTTGGTGCCGATGGCGTCCTTGGCCGCCTTGGCGATGCGGAACTTCAGCACGGTCTTGGCCGCGATCTTGATCTGCTCGCCGGTGGCCGGGTTGCGCCCCATGCGGGCCTTGCGCTTCACCTTGACCAGCTTGCCGAGGCCGGGGACGGTGAAGCCGTCCTTGGCGCCCTTGTATGCCTGTGCGACGAGGGAATCCAGCGCGCCCTTCGCCTGCGCCTTGGTGATGCCTGCTTCGTCGGCCATCTTGGTGATGATCTGGGATTTCGTAGCTGCCTTTGCCATGCGTCTTCTCCTGTTGTGCTTGCCGTGAACACTCGCCGGCCCCATGCCGGATAGGCTCCACGTTGGGCCCAAGCTACTTGAACACCCCATGCGCCGCAAGGATCAATCCATGCTGAATCGAGGGAATATGCCAGGTTATCCGGCCAATGGAACCAGGGGCAACCAGCCGCAGGAGCTGGATCAAACAGACCCGAGGGGCCCGTCCATCGCAGGCCGCGCAAGGGTCTTTCATCTCTTCCTCCATCGTGAGTTGTTTGGTAACGATTGCGACAAACAAGAAAACATATTCCAAGTAGGTGTTGCCGCTCCCCCGAAGGCGGGCCTATGCTCCAGCCTCCCAAGAGTGGCTGGGCGAGGTTGGGGAAACAACGGGGTGCGCGGCATGTCCATGTACAAGATGATCGGTCAAATACTCTCCTGCCTCATCGTGTTCACCCATACAGGGGCGCGGGCCGACCTTTTCGGCTCGGGCACGAACCAGTTCAACATCGACTTTGTGCCCATCGGCCATGCCGGCAACGCGGCGGACGCCACCGGCTACGGCGCGGTGGGCTACAACTACCGCATCGGGAAGACCGAGGTCTCCATCGACCAGTTTTTCAAGGCAAGAGCCGCCGACGGAAGGATTGGTAACGGGAATGAAAACTACTGGAACGACGGCTTCCGCACGGTCGGTCTTGATGCTCCCGCTTCGGCAGTCGATTGGTTCGAAGCCGCCATGTTCTGCAACTGGCTGACGACGGGCGACGCCTACACGGGTGTCTACCAGTTCAACGGTAGCGGAACGCTGGTTGCACTCGACCGAACCTACCGTAACGGCAACGGACTCGCCTATGTTCTGCCCAGCGAGGACGAGTGGTACAAGGCCGCTTACTTCAAGGCCGACGGTAGCGGATATTCGCTGTACGCCAGTGGACTCGGAACCGTGCCGATCCACGGTACCGTCAACGGCTGGAACTATTATAGCGGCGGTTATGTGAACGAACATCCGAACGATACCTGGGTGGTTGGCTTTGGAGCCGAAGAGCAAAATGGCACCCACGACATGATGGGCAACCTACTGGAGTGGAGCGAAAGTGCCGTGGATGGCACATTGGATGATCTACAGGAAAGCCGAACGATTCGCGGGGGGGAATATGGCAATGACGAATTCGAACTCAGTTCTGAATTCCGGCTTAATGGCACACCAGAAGTTGATAAATTAAATCGCGGCTTCCGCGTCGCCGTCATTCCCGAACCCTCCAGCGTGCTGCTGCTAACCATCGGGGCGGGCGCGCTGCTCTTTCAGCGCCGGGCGGTGCGGCGGCGCTTTGATCGCCCCGCTTCCCGCAACCGCTTCCCGTGATTTCAGGTAGGAGGAACCCATGGACAACCGGATACCAATCATGATGGCGGCAACGCTGGTGATTGTGGCGGCGTGCCAAGGGGCGGCCGGCTCCGTGGTAAATATGTTGGTTGCGGCTGTGCCGCGCTAGGTGGTTCGTGGTTCATCGCCGTTTTTGGATAAAATCCTGTCCAATCATGGGTTTTCGCATCAAGCGATGCGCCGCTCCCCGATGAAGCGCTTGAGAAAATCGAGGTAGCCGCGCGAATGCCCGGCCATTTCGCGCCGGGTCTTGAGCGACGACTCGACCGCCAGCAGCGCAAGGACATAGTCTTGGCGCGAGACGTTCTTCGTTGGAAACGTTTCGGCCATGCCGGCCAGCTCGTTGGCCAGCCGGCCGATCCACTGCTCCCGCGCGTCGGCTGGATCCATCTTGGGCGGTTTTCCTTGCAGGAAGCCCAGCGCCTTGCGGATGGACGATTTTATGTTGGAGTCGGTCAGTTCGAGGTTCGCTTCGCGTTGGACTTCTGCATCGCGCCCATGGATATGGCTCTCGATCCTGAACATGATCTCGGCATAGAACGGATCCTTCATCAGGTCTTTCGGGTTGTTCATTTTCATGGGTTCCTTTTTGTTGATTGAGGGGGTGCTGACGACTCTACATGCGCAACGCGGCAGGATGCGCGCGTCTACATTTGTGCGATTCCGCCGCGCGGGCGCTCATTTTTAATCCTGGACGGGATCGCTAGGTTGTGCCGTGATCTTGAAAAAGGCATTCGTTGAGTAGTCTGTATTCGCGAAAGCTTGTGAAATGAAATTTGTGGATGAACTTCGAATGCTGCCGACCAAGTTCCATGTGCTTTCTACTAATGCATCTGTTTTGTATATGTAGTATTGCGTATTGGGATTAGCAGGCCACTTCAGTGTCGTAAGATTTGAAGTCGCAATACTTTCTATCGAAAATTTTAGTTTATCACTTGCGTCGTTATAGGCCGTGCCAAGCAAGTATTCTTCGTAGTCATCAAAGCCGTCGGTGTCCGTATCAAAGCCTTCCAAAATGGCACGTATGAACCACGGTTTATTTCTGGCGTTGATCTCAATATGCGCTTCATTGCTAAAAGCATAATGTACTTCGTCAAACGGACTCAGGTTTAGAACCGTACTGTTGTTGTGAATGGTTTGTTCTATTTTGCTTATTGGGATTCCCAGTGAACTACAGGTTGGAATAAAGCAATGGTCATTGTAACTACACCAGTCATCGGAGTTTCTATATGGCAGCTTTTCAAACAGTTCTTTAAAGGTGCTTCGTGTTCCTCCTGATGCATTATCCAACCCGTATGGGTAATAGCTCCGTTCATAAACTGTTGCGTCGATCTGATCGAACCAATCCCACGGATCAAAACGACCGTAAAAGTCAGTCGATGCAACTGAGGAAGATTTATAGAGGGCGTAAATTTTGGAGCCGATCTCAAGGGTGAATCCATCATCCTGATGCCACTGGATGATTTGTTGGCCTGGGGTGAAGTATTGCTTGTACCCATATCCAGAGCCATTGCTAATGGCGATCTTCTTACAGGATGTTGGATATCCATACGCGTTCATGCTCCCCCAAAACCAGTTGTAGCTGGGGCTTGGTCCTGCCTGCGAAGACGTACAAGTATAATGGCAAAGCAGCATTTCCTTGGCCGCAGGACTGTCGAGCTTTTGTTGGTATTCTTTTGCGATGGCCAGCTCAGGGTATTTGCTGGAGAATCCCCCGAAAAAATTGAAGTATTCCTGCACACCCAACGGAAGGTTCGCTCCCGTCTGGGGCGAGTCGAAACTAATCCATGTATCGACATGGTGGTGTCCGTAGGACGAGGGATAGGCATCCATCATGGCCAGCGCATTGCGCGTAACGAGCCCTCCCATACTGGCCCCAATCACCGTAAATTTTCCGGAAAGAGAAACCCGATTCGCATTAATGTAGTCGATGGCGTTCATGGCTAGCCATGCATTGCCGAAAATATCTGCCGTGGCGTCATCAAAATCCAATACGATCATATCCCGGCCGAAAGCGAATAAGGATTCCACAAGGGTTTCCTTGTTCAGAATGTTGTAGAGCACATCCCAATCCATATCGTTGTTCATGTCGAATCCCTCTACGACCAGAACAGGGTGCCTTAATCCGATATGCGTCCCCGGAGATTTATACACATACAGGGATCCCCCAAACTCAGCATATGGGCTATCGGCCTGCACCCTGATGGTCTGGGTTGGATTGGGGGTGGCAAGGGCGGCGACTTGCAATGTAGCCTCTGCATAAAGTGTAGTGCCGTCCGTTGTGACGGCCACCAGACTCAGGGTCTTTTCGCCGGTTGAATCATAGGAGACGAACACCGGTACATTCAGGTCAATCGGTTGCTGTCCCTGCCCGTCGCCGCTGTCCAGATAAAGGTTGGCAATTTGGCTGCTGGGACTGTTTATGACCTCGAAAAAGTCTGCAGAGTCAAAGACCACTTCAAGATCACCACCGCGATAGGTGGTGGTCTTAATCGGGGAAAAGGCGAATACAGTAATATTGGTTTCAGCCGTCTCGGCAACAGCAGATTTCTCTATCGCCTGGCTCGATGCGGTCTCGTCAACAACCGCTCGATCCCAATGGAGCAGGCTCAATGCAACACGGTGCCGCGCGTTGTTTCGCGGGGTGGAAATCTGTTCATAAACCATGGGATCCACTGTTTGGAGCGAATGAAGCGTGCCTCGTTCCTTGCTGGCCGATGCCTGGCGGCACTGTTGCAACTCAAAGACGAGTTGGTGATAATCGGTGCGAGAGATCGGCGGGGAATCCAAGTCCCCACCATAATTTTCCAGTTCAACCCACGAGTGCAATATTTCGTTACTCACGGTTTGCGCCATCACAGCACCGGGCGGTGCCGTGACGAACAGAAACAAAGCAATCGTCAGCAGTGACTTAAAATGAATCATATAAAATTCCATTGGGCGGTGCTTTGAAGACTCGTGAGTGCTTGCGCGAAACAGGCGGCGGTGTCGGATTGGGGTTGCAGGGGGGGGCGCTCCAGGCCAGTGGCTTCGATGCACGGAAAAATAAGCTACTCTTCATTCGGATACTGCATTTCCCTCTGTCCATGCCCGTTGACATAGGAAACATCGAAACCTTCGGATAGCGGCACCACATCGAACTCAATCCGACCTTCTTTTTTCAGTTCCTCGCAGTAGGGCTTCATCGAGCTCGCATCTTCCGTAATCAAAAATGCCGCCGCCTGCTCTTTGGTCTGGGCAATGATTTTAAAATCATCCTTCACGGCATCGCGCTGTCCGGCCTTTAGCTGTTGTCGATAATAGAAGGCATTCAGTTCCCCGCATGTAACCGCGTCGCCATAGTTGAACGGGAGAATGGTAAAGTTGTGCAGGGGGAGATCTTCAAAGGACTGTTTAATGGAAAACTCGGCAACCACGATGGTCGGAACCATCAGCATGAAGCCGTTTTCGAGGAAAAACCTATAATATGCCTTGGCGGTTTCGTGTTCTGACCGCTCTTTATCCACCAGTGAAATAAGAAAACCGGTATCGAGTACGACGCTAGGCATAGGAGGCTCCCCGCTGATCAGCCACCCATTTGGAGATATCGCCTACCTCCGCCCAGGCCTTGGTGCCTTTTTCAATCGCGCGGTTCAGCTCGTCTTCGTCGTAATACGGCCGCTTTGAAGCGACATCGATTAAACGCGGATTCCGAAGTTCCTTCGTCGTCTGGTTTTCCTCGGCCACGAGTTGCACCTCCACCATGTCGTAGGTCTTGACACCACTTAGCTTGTTCAGGAAATCCTGCGTGGTTTCGACCACCAGATCCTGCCCGGTGGATTCCAGCGTCAGGTGGATGTTCGCCTTGTTCTTGCCGCCCTGCTCAAAAAGACGTCCACGGACATAGCGCTCGATCTTCACCCACTGGTTTTCATCCGCACCGTGAAAATCGGTAGCCGCCGAAATATGAACCGGTTTCAAGGGTGTGTTTTCGGGCAGGAGATCAACCCGGTAGTCCGGATTTTTGCGCGAACGCTTTTGCCACTTATCGACAACCGCCAGCCGCTTCGCATCCATGCCGCGCAGGGATTGGCCGCCCAGCAGCTTTTCATAATCGGGCTGGATCGACTGCAAAAGGGCCGCCGTTAGCACCACCTTCACGACATGCGATCCTTCTTCGATTTCCGGATGGGCGTCGTGCAACAGCCCCGCGTTTCCGCTACCGACAATAAAATCGGCCACTTCGCGATTAAAACGCATAAAATCGGCAAAGCTGATATTGGCGGGCGTAACCTCTACCCCGTCAATCAACTGCACCAATCTAAACTTTATGGTTCCTGCCGGTTTCATGCTTCTTTTCTAGGTTTAAACCGCCCGCAAAGCAATCTTCATCTGAACCAAGCAAATCGTCGGACGGCGGGAGGCGACAAGGCGGCGGTAGACGAGCCAAAGCTCTTCGGGGTTGGGGAATTCGTCGAGGGAGAGCACCCGTTCCACCGCGCCCATCAATCCGGTCCGGTCGTGGAAGAGGAAGCCTGCTTGCCCACCTGCCGCCCGCCGCCGTTGATGGCGGCTATCCCGCGATCGATAGGCGGTAGGCGGAGGGCGAGCATCCTTGGATTTTCCTGAAGAGGCGGCTGAAATAGTAGGGGTCGTCGTAGCCGAGTTCGCCGGCGATCTCCTTGATGCCGAGTTCGGTCTGGTCGAGCAGTTCGCAGGCCTTGCGGATCTTGAGCTGGATGAAGTAGGCCATGGGCGACTGGTTCGTGCGCTCCTTGAACAGCTTGCAGTAGTATGGAACCGACTGCCCGGATTGCGCCGCGAGGTCTTCGAGGGCGAGCGGCATGTCCAGGTGGCGCTGCATGAATCCGATGGTTTCCAGGATGCGGTCCTCGACGGCCTTCCGGTGGTGTTGCGGATGGCTGTAATGCAGCTTGACCTTGCCCAGCAGGCGGATCAGCTCGCCCGTCATGGCGAGCAGGCCTGCGTCGGAAAAGTGGTAGCCGAGACAGGCATAGACCTCTTCGAAGGCCTGGCGCAGCAGGTTGACATCCGGCAAATAGAGCAGGGGGTTTTTCGGGCCGTTTCCCAGGGAGCCCAGTACGGAACCCGCCTGATGGCCATCAAAGTGGATCCAGAAAATCGACCATGGCCGGGCGGGATCCGTGCGGTAGATGTGCGGCGTTCCGGGCGGGATGGCCGCCACGTGGCCCTGCTCGACCGGAAAGACGCGCCCGCCCAATTCAACCGTGCCGCATCCTTCCATGCAGTAGATCAGGATCGCCTGCGGCACACCCTCCAGGCGTTCCACGTAATGGTGCGGCGCGGAGGGATAGGAACCAATGTGGGTGACGTGGAGCTGGTCGACGACGGGCAGGTTGCGGCACCGCGCGATCACATTGGCCGGCAGGACGACGAGCCGCTGGCGCGGGAAGCCTTCTCGAATGCGCTTTTCCATGACCCGAAGCTACGGGGAAGAATAAGATAGTCCAGCATAATAGATAAGATGGGCTATTTTTAAACGCCCGCACCTATGCTTACCTTGGCCTACCGTGTGGGAGATAGTTCATCGGATCGTGCCGATGGCTTCCCGCCAGGGAGGCTAGAATATGCGGCATGGCTACAATCTGAAGTATGTGTGGATGATCTCCCTGGTGGCGGCCATGGGCGGATTGCTGTTTGGCTACGACTGGGTGGTCATCGGCGGGGCGAAACCCTTCTACGAACCCTTCTTCGGCCTCGTCGGCGAGGCGAAGGCGTGGCTGGCGGGCTGGGCGATGAGT
>JBGSLE010000291.1:0-2331 GCA_041740875.1 Pontiella sp.
GTGCCGAAATGGAATTCGCCGACGAGGATCGGCGCGTCGAACCCTTGCGGCAGCGCCAGCGCGTCCGGGGTGTAGTTGTAGAAGTTGACGCTGACCACGTCGGCGTATTCCGCGCAGACCGATAGCGCCGTCTTGTTCTTCACATGGTTGATCCGGCTGCCCAGATAGAGCTTTCCGGGGGCGGCGGCGCGAACCGCATCGCGGCAGGTTCCATAGTAGGTGCGCAGATAGAGTTCGCCAAACCCCTTCAAATCCTGCCAGTAGGCCTCGGTCTTCTTGCCGTCCACCGGCCGCAGCCCGGACCAATCGGCAAAGCTGGATCCCCACGCGGCGTTCAGGGCCTCCACGGTCTGGTGCTTCTCCAGCAGCCATGCGGCCAGCCGCTGCCGGGCGGGGCTTTCCAGCGGCGCATCAAGCGCCTTGCTCCCGGGCGTGGCCGCATCGGGGAAGCTCAATTCATTGTCGATGAAATAGCCGATGCACCACGGATCGGCCGCCGACCGCGCCTCTTCGCGCATACGTGCGAAGGTCCGTTCCCGAAACTCGGGATGGAAGACGTCCGGCAAGTCGTTTCCCCATTTGCCATCCCGTCCATCGATCAACGGGCGGTCGTAGTGGACGGCCACCACATAGGGGGTTTTCCCAAGATGGTAGAATTCCGGCGAGCTCCAGTTGCCCATCGTGTTGATGCCCCAGGCGTGCAGGCGGCGATGGGCGAACTCCGCGTTGGTGGCGGCCCACTCCGCGCCATGCTTGCGCTGGAGGTTGGCCTGGTACGGATTCCAGCTTTCTCCCTTCAGCCCCCGGAGGAGCGGCGGCAGGGTTTCGTCCGAGGGGGTATTCTCCAGGGCCTTGCGCAAGCCGGCCGTGCGGGTGCCGCCCTGGTCGTGGCCGACGCAGGTGATGCCGAGCGACCAGAACAGGTTGCCCTCGGGATCGGCCAGCCACCATTTTCCATCCCGCTTCAGCGTCCGGAAATGCCCGGTCGCCTCCGTCTTCGGGCCAAGCGTCCAGCCACCGAACCGGCTCCGGCCTTGCAACGGCGCCTGCTTCGCGAGCCACGCCTCCTCCTGGCGCAACCGCTCTGGAAGCTGCGCGGCGTGGCCGATCTTCAGTGGCCACTCTTCCGCCGTATTCTGGCCGAAGCGATCCATGCAGGGGCGATGGAGCGTTTCAAGCTGCCCGGCCGAAGGGAGCGAAAAATCGATCGCGCCGCGGAGCTTGGAAAGCAGGCAGTCCACCTTCGGCGCATCCGTAAAAAAGTCGAGTTGCACTCCATTGATCTTGGCGGCGTCCACCTGCCGCCAGGACGAGTTCTGGTGCCCGCCGGGAAAACCCCTCAAATCGCCCAGGGCCGATACCATCCGTTGCTGGTCGTCGGCGGAAAGCTTCCGGGAAACCAGGATGGGCAGCGTCCGGGTTGCGCCGGCAGGAACCTCCACGGCGTCATCGGTAACGGACCACGCCGAGGTGCCGGCCGACTTGATCTGTCCGCGCACCAGCACGGGGGCGTCGCCGAGGTTCGCCACGTCCAGCAACATCCACAGCTTGGAGCTGCAATCCCAGACGCCTGCCGCCGGAACCAGATGGACGCGAACCGGCTGGCCGGACGCCGCCACCCTCAAGCCATCCGGCTGGGCCGCAACCAACGGACTTGCGCCCTTGGCGGCGAACGGCAGCGGTTTTTGCTCCGTAGAAGGATGCAAGCGGTGCTCCGCCGCCCCGGCCATCCGGACAAGGGCCATGCCCGCGAGGAGCATGGCCAGAGAGCAATGGTTCCATCTCTTCATCGTACCCCCGGCATCGGTGTGCTCCGCTGGCTGTCCAGTATCCGGTCCAGCTCGGCCTGCATGGCCTTGATGCGCTCCCGCTGCTCCGGATGGTTGATAAGGTTGTTCGCTTCGGCCAAGTCGGTTTCGAGGTTGTACAGCTCCACCGGCTGCCGGTCGCGGGTGGCGATGAGCTTCCACGGACCGATGCGGACCATCTTCATCAGCCGCTGCCCTTCCCGCTTTTCGTCGTTGGCCTGCGCAAACAAGGTGTTGCGCGGAGACGTTTTGGTTTTGCCGGCCAGCACCGGCAGGAAGGATTGGCTATCGAGTCCTTGCGCCGGCGCCAACTGCTGGCCGACCAGCTCCGCGAGCGTGGCGTAGATGTCCTGGAGCCCCACCAGCGCGTCCGAACGGGTGCCGGGAGGAATGCCGTCCGTCCATTGGGCGACGAGGGGAACGCGGTGGCCGCCCTCCCAGATCACCGCCTTGGCGCCGCGCAAGGGGGCGCACGAATCGTGGCCGTGGTCGCGCGCCTTGTCCCACAGCAGGCCGCCGTTGT
>JBGSLE010000292.1:0-4817 GCA_041740875.1 Pontiella sp.
CCATCGCCGCCATCGATAAGACCAGTGGTGTGCGCACGTGATTCATCGCTTCCGGGGTTCGTGCAATTGTTGGAACGCCCGGCCGAAGGCGGTCAGCTGGCCCTTTTCATCGAGCGGCCGCGCCGGAACCTTGTAGTCGATGGTGGTGTCGGGCGGCGCGTAGGCCAGGGCGTAGCGCTCGACGATGCCCTCCATCGCAGGGTCGTTTTCCAGGCAATCGGCCCAGGCCTGCCAGGTCGCAATCACGTCGTCTTCCGTCAGCTTGCCGACCAGCTCCAGCTCGGTGATCCAGATGGGTTTTTTATATTTTGCATAGAGTGTTTTGCAGTCCCTAGCCAACCGTTCCACCACCTTGGCCGGCGAGCGGTCGAGATAGTCGAAGGAGACGCGCTTGTGGACGCAGATAAAATCGACCTGGTAGTTGCGCTTTTGCGCCTCGGCCATGAAGGCCTCCAGCCAGGTGGAATCGGCGATCCCCACCACGCCGGGACTGCCCAGTCGGATCGTTGTTCCCGCCAGCGCCTCTTGCAGCAGCGGCCACGCCTCCAGGGCCCGGGCAACCGTCATGTTGGATTGGTTCTTGTGGTCCGGTTCGTTGAAGCCAAGCAGGTTTTTGCAGCCCGGGTTCCGCTCCAGCGCCTCTTGGATTTGGCGCTTGAGCAAGGGGGCGTTGAGCGAGCCGTCGGGGTTTTTCGGCGCGCCCCAGATCATGGGGACGAATTCCATGCCTGGCGGCGCGTGGGTACCGGGCTCCCGGCTCCAGTTGTAATACCAGCGGGCGCCCGACCACGCTCCAATCTCCGGATAGTCGCCCAGGGTCTTGGCGATGCTCTTGAGCGTTTTCGGCTCGCCGCCAGGCGCTCGGGTTTCCGCCGCAACGGCCCCGCCACACACGGCCCACGCCAGAACCAGCTTTAATAGTGTTTTTGCTCGCACCTTGTTTCCCTCTAGTTAGACGGCTCGTGCAGCCCTTGGAATACCCGACCGAAGACCGTCAACGTGCCGTTGGTTTCAAAGGGCCGGGCGGGGTACTTGTACATCTTTTCCGGATCCTGTTCAACCGGGGCGAGCGCCAGCGCGTAGCGTTCGAGGATTCCATCCATGGTCGGGTCGGATTCCAACCGCAGGGCGAACTCGCTCCAGGTCGCATTCACGTCCGCTTGCGTTGGAATCGTGGGATAGCCATTCAATTCCATTTCCGTGATCCAGACGGGTCTGCCATAGAGCCCGTAAAGGGTTTTTAGCCTCGCAAAAATAGTGTCGACGATCGCGGTGGCCCCGCCGGAGGAGTCATAGTTCGTCCGGTAGTGCACGGCCATGAAATCGACCCGCAGGCCGCGGTTCTCCACCCCGTCCATGAAGGGCTTCTGCCAACCGTTGTCCACGATGCCGGTGGGCGCGGGACTGCCGAGGCGGATGGTCCGGCCGGTTCGGGCGATTTCCGCGTCGACCTCCTCTTCGACGATTTCCCAGGCATCGAGCGCCATCGCGACGGTCAGGTCGGCCTGCAAGGGCATGTCGGGCTCGTTGAAGACCAGCAGGTTGGTGCAGCCGGGATTGGTCGCTAGGATATACTGGATGTCCGAGCGCAGGGCATTGGTGTTGAGCGTGCCGTCGGCGTTGCGCGGCGCCGTCCATTGCATCGGGACAAACTCCATGTTGGGCGGTTGGTTCGTGCCGGGATCCTTGCCCCAGTTGTAGTACCAGCGCGCGCCCATCTGCGCACTCAGCTCGGGGTATTGGCCCAAAATCCGCGCGATGCTCTTCATGGTTTTGGGCGTGTGGAGCGGCGGCGCGATGCGCTCGAAGCCGACCTTCAACCGGCTGTATTGCGCGTTGGCGGCGGTGAACGGTAGCAGGTTGGTCACGCAATCGAATTGGCTATCCAAGGCGGCGCTGCCCAGCACCGTGGTGTTTCCTGCGATCCATGTTCCGCCAACCAGATTGGTGGCCTGTTCGAACCGATAGGCAAGTCCGCGGCTTACCGCATCGCTCCGCGCGGGATGGGTCCCTTCGAGGCCGGCCGGCGTTTGGCGCAGGAGGGTAAGCGGGTGATGGCCCGTGTGGCTGCTGTCGGCCGGGTTTCCGCCGAACGCATATTCCGCCAGGTTGTTCACGGTATCGCCATCCGCATCGTCCGTCAGGTTGGTGAGGATTCCCATGGTTGGATAATCGAGCCGCCAGTGTTCAAACAGCTCGTCGGCGGCGATGAAGGTCAGGGTGCTGTCATCGATGTACACCGAGCCGCTGTTGGTGTTCCCGATTTCGAAGCCCACGCCCACATAGGCGTCCATGCCCACGATGCTGCTGGTTTTGGCGATCGTCCACATTGAGGTTGCGCTGTACCACGTGTCCGGCAGCATGCCCTGGTCGGTCAGCGGTAGCGGGTTGGGGGCCGCCAGGAAGGAGCTGTCGGGCGCATAGGTGACGCCGGGCGTGTTGTTGAAATCCACCATGTGGTTCAAGGTGGCTTCGCCCGCCAGCGCCAGCGACGAACCGGAGCCGACTACCGTGAAAAATCCATTGGCGTAGCCAGATCCACCATCGAGCACGGTCATGTCGCGCAAGCCCGGCCAATTTTGGTTTCCGTTGTTCGCGACGCGCATGACCAATTGGTAGGTGCCGGGCTGGATGAGGCCTAGGCCCAGATCGGATAACCGGACATACGCCAAGCCAGCGCGGGAGCCGTTGATGGCCGTGTTGCTCATTCCGAAAAAACGGGTACCTGACTCGGGGAACACGCCGTTGTTGGAAACCCAAAAATCCCCGTTCCCGACGAAGGCGGTGGTCTCTTCGACCGGCAGGATCGCGGTGGTGGCGATCAATGGCGAATAAGTCAGCGTGCCGTCGTCGATATAGACCGCGCCGCCATTTCCCAGCCCGACCGTGAAACCCAGCCCGACCTGCGGATCGGTGCCGACCACGGGGCTGCTCATGGCAATGGTCCATGTCGATGTTGCGCCGTACCAGGTGTCTTGGTGGAACCCTGCCGCCGCGCTGGTCTTCGCCAGCATGTTGCTTGTGGCAACCGGTGCCGTCGCCAAGGGGTTGCCGCTGGAGGCATGCCGCACGCCGCGCGCCTGGTTGAATTTGGCCATGCTGTTGAAGCTATATTCGGCCTCTTCGGTTTTGGTGGCTGCGGGATCATACGCGAATTGGGTGAAAAAACCGCCCCCGTAGCCGGTTCCGCTATCCAAGCGGGCCATGTCTTTGGCACCGGGCCAATATTGCTGGCCATTGCTCGCCACCCGCATCGCCAGCGTATAGGTGCCCGGACGGAGCGACGGCCCCAGGCCCAGGCTGGAAAAAGGGAGATGCACCAGGCCCGCGCGGGTTCCGCCAATCGTGGCTTGGGTAAAGCCGAAAAAGGTTGCGCCGACGGCCGGCGACAAACCGTTGTTCTGGGAGGTGAAGCTTCCTTCCCCAACCACCGCCACCGACGTTTCGACGGCGACCGGCGCGGCACTCGCGCCGACGCCAAACGCGGTCGCCATCGCCACCCCTGCCACCAGTGCCTTTCCTGCCCGCATCCCGGCCTCCTTCTTTGCCGCTTCAGCTATCCCACGGTCTAATTTCGGATAAATACATTAACTAACCCCGGTTATCAAGGAATATCTGCACCGCCGATCAACGGATGGCCCGCTTGCGCCCGCCCACGTTCCGGTATGGGTTAATTTTATGATAGCCCGGGTTATCTTTTGTTCTTTCGCTTCGATCCTCCATGCACTAGATTTCTTCGCAACTGGCCGTGCGCCCAAGCGGGGCCACGGGAAGGGATTCATCCATGGGACGGTTCGGGCTACATCTTGGATTGGTTGCCGCCTGGCAGGCCGGGCTCTTTTGCGGCGGGATTCCGTCGGCGTTTTCCGCCGACGCTGCGGCGGCCACGGGCGCGGTGGTGGAGGTTTTGGCCAATGAAGGAAAGGGCTTTGCGATGAGGGTTGATCATGCGTTTTTCGAAGTGAAGGGGGTTGGCGGCAGCGATGGCCTGTCGCTGGCGGCCGGGGCGGGCGCCAATTCGTTCCGCACCTGGGGGATCGACGATCTCGAACGGCGCATCGACGGCAAAAAACTGCTGGACCATGCCCATGACCACGGCCTGCGCGCGACCGTTGGCTTGTGGGTGGCGCACGAGCGCCATGGATTCTGCTACCAGGACCAAAAACAGCTGCTGGCGCAGCGCGAACAGATCCTCGCAACCGTCAGGGCGCATAAAAACCATCCGGCCGTGCTGATGTGGGGCTTGGGCAACGAAATGGAGGGGCTGAACTATACCTCCGCCAGCGCCCATGTCTGGAAAGAGCTGAACACGCTGGCGGAACTGATCAAGGCGGAGGATCCAAACCATCCGGTCATGACGGTGGTGGCCCTGCCGCTGGAGGAAAAGCTCAAGGATATCCAGGCGTGCTATCCCGCGCTCGATATCCTCGGGATCAATGCGTACGGCGGGGCTGTGACGATTCCCGCCAGCTTGGCCAAGGCCGGCTGGACGCGGCCGATCATCCTGGCGGAATTCGGCCCGCACGGCCAGTGGGAGGTGCCCAAGACCGCGTGGGGAGCCCCGCTCGAGCCCACCAGCACCGAAAAGGCGGCGTTCTACCTCCAATCCTACGACGCGGTCCGGACGGGCGCGCCCGGCTTGTTCCTAGGTTCCTATGCCTTTCTCTGGGGCAACAAACACGAGGCCACGTCAACCTGGTATGGCATGTTTCTCCCCACCGGGGAAAAACTCGCCGCGGTGGATGTCATGATCGAGGTCTGGAGCGGGGCGAAACCCGGCAACCGCTGCCCGGCCGTTGCCCCGATCGAGTGGGACG
>JBGSLE010000293.1:0-10931 GCA_041740875.1 Pontiella sp.
GTTGCCGCCTGCTGTTCTAGGATGAAATCCTCTTCATAGGATGCCAGAAAAGCGTCAGGGATGAGTTGCAGCTCCAATCCGATGCTGGACGCCGAGAATTTCTGTTGCGACTCCGACAACTCTTCCGCGCTATCGAGCCCCAGCCGCTCCAGTACCGGACTCAGCGGGGTGTAGCCAATAGGGGCCGGACTGATCCAGACAGGCTGACCATAGGCATTGAAATAGGTCAAATCCCCGCTAATCCGGTCGGCTTCCGCCCACAGGGTATAAACCGGGTAGAGGTTGCCGTTGACTGCCCGCATTTCCGCATACATCTGCTTCTTAAGCGCATCCGGCCAACCGGCACTCCATACCACGGGCCGAACCGACTTTTCCGAATGGATGTACAGCCAATCATCGGAAGGTGGAAACAATTGCCAAAACTGCTCCTGTGTAGCCCGCACCAACGCATCGGCCTGCCCGATTGACGTGATGGCCTCGCTTGAAGAAGCCGTTCCGGGAAGCCCGGCAGCTCCCTGCGGCAGCAGTGTTGCAAGCAACGACGCCGTCAACGTTGCGACAATTCCCGATCTCATGGCTCCCCCCTAATTCTTCCCGCATGCATCAAAACGAAAGTAGAATAAATGACAGGCGGTAACTTTAGATTCGGATTTAAATCTATGCAACCGATTAAATAGATAAAACGCAGTATGGCTACGTGGATGATAGCAGTCTCTACTCATAGCCTGACTGCGTGATCAAAAAGCAGTTAGGTGCAAGAATAACATTCCTTCGGAAAACCGCCGGGTTTACTCAGGAAAAGCTCGCCGAAAAGGCCGACTATTCCGTCGAGTTCATCAGCTTCGTTGAAAGGGGGATCAATGCTCCCTCGATCGAAGGCTGCGAACGAATTGCCAATGCGCTCGGAATTTCGTTGAGCCAGCTGTTCGACTTCCAAGATATGCGGAACTAGCGGAATTGGGTGATGCCCCAACCTTCTGGAAAACCTTCCAGCCCCTTCCCTGTCCGCATTTCGAAAGGCACCTTTAACTTCTGGGGCGGCGAACCCTGAAAACCGGCAGATTGTTGTCGATTCACCCCCTCGGCTCGTTTACGTTTCGCCGAAGTTTTTCGAACAGGGAGAGTCTCATGATCAGGGTCAAGGTGGTTGGGGCGGGCGGCTATGGCGGGGTGGGCATCACGGAGCTTTTGCTGAAGCATCCGGAGGCGGAAATCGGCTGCCTGGTCAGCCTGTCGGATACCGGCCGCAAGATGAGCGACGTGTTTCCGCATTTGCGCGGCTTTTGCGACCAAACGGTCCTCGCCCCCGACGATCCCAAGGCGCAGGAACCCTACGACGTGGTCTTCTTTTCCACCCCCGACCGCGTCGGCATGCAGACCGCCGAGCAGGAGATCGCCCGCGGTGCCAAGGTAATCGACTATAGCGGCGACTTCCGTTTCCCGACCGTGGAGCGCTATGCCGAGTACGCCAACTTTATCGGCCTCGATCCCGTCCACCTCGCGCCGGCCCTGCTGAACGAAACGGTTTACGGGCTGCCCGAGCTGCACGACATCACCCCGGACCAAGCGGTGGTCGGCAATCCCGGCTGCTTCGCCGTCAGTTGCATCCTGGGCCTCGCACCGGCGGTCGAAGCCGGAATCATTGATCCTAAGAGCATCATCTGCGACTGCAAGACCGGCGTCTCCGGCGCCGGGAAAAAACCCAACGCCACCTTCCACTATCCCCACCGCTACGACAACATGAACGCCTACAAGCTAGCCGGGCACCAGCATGTCGTGGAAATCGAGCAGGAACTCGGGCTGCTGGGCGAAGGCGACGTGCAGATCACCTTCACCGCGCAGGTGGTGCCGCTTTGCCGCGGCATCATGTCGTGCCTCTACGCCACGCTCGACGGCCAAACGGCCAGCGAGGTCCTTGAAATCTACCGGCAATTCAACCGCAACAACCCGTTTGTCCGGGTGCTCGACGCCAAGACGCCCGCCAGCATTTCCGATGTGCGCGGCTCCAACTATTGCAACCTGACGGTCGATGTGGACAAGCGCAACAACCGCCTGCGGGTCATCTCGCACATCGACAACCTCATGAAAGGCCAGGCGGGAAACGCCTTGCAGAATATGAACCTCATGTTTGGGCTCGACGCTGGAACAGGTCTGGCATTTGCTGGACAGTATCCGTAGCCAGGCGGGCCGGACGACGGAAAAGGCAATGGATAAATACCTCAAGGCATTGGCCGTAGCCGTGGCGGGTAGCCTCTACCTGCTCGCCTTGCGGTATGTTGCTCCAAGCCACGAGCCCTATTTCATTCTCGGCATCGGCCTCGTCGGCTTCGCGGCATGGATGCTGGGAACGCCCGTCGGCCTTGGTGTCGCCGTATTGCTCGTTCCGCTGACTAGCGATGTGTACGACAGCTTCAGCGTCTCCACGAGCTACGCCAGCTTCGCTGCATCGCCCGCCTACATCGCCATGGAGGTGCTGGCGGCCTTCGCCATGGGCTTCCTGCGCAAGAACCGCAAGGCGCTCTCCACAAAGGAGTCTTCGCTCGAATCGGCCAACCAGCACCTGCAAAACGTGCTCTCCAACGTCCAGGAGCCCGGCGGCATCCACAAACTGTGCAGTACCTGCAAGAAGATCCAGAACGACTGCGGCGAATGGCAGGCCGTCGATGCCTACCTCAAGGAACGGACCAAGATGGAGTTCAGCCATTGCCTCTGCCCGGAATGCGCCAAGCATTTTGGCAAAAACGTCTCGATCTACTAATGCTGCTTCGCCTCAGTAAATGAAGAGTGATGATTTGATACCACCTTCCTATTCATTTTCGTATTTTCGCGCGAAGCCGCGAAGGCGCGAAGAATAGAAGCAAATCCCCTGCTGGCTTGGCGGCTCTGCGCGATGAAGAACCGGGCGCACTGGAATTGGTATAAGCGAGGCGGTATTACCCGCACGGGTTAATTATCTTTCACCAGATGCTGGAAAGCCTTCAGATGCCCGATCCGCTCCAGGGCCATACTGGTTCTTATGGCGTCACTGTTGATGGATGGCTGCGCCTGTTCCATCAAATGCACCAGCGACTCCATGAAATTGCTCCACTGCCACTGCACCAACGTCACCTGGTCAGGCGTAGGCAGATCAATTATTGGATTGGTCTTATCCAGCAAGAGCTGCTGCATCTGTTCCAACGTATCCAAGAGCTCGAGCCGAACCGTATCGGTATCATTGGTCGGCCACGCCATTTCCCCGGCCATCATGGAACCCAATCGTTCGACAAAGCGATCCTTGTGCTCCCCAGCGGACTCCGTCACCCAGGCGGCACGCCCCGAACCGCCGTGTCCCTCTTCGATACGGGCCTTAAAGTCAAAATAGGTCGTTGCTGCCGAATACGTTAGCCGAATACATCCTGCATGGATCCCTGGGTACGCATTAGCCAACGCATCGATGCGCTCCACCCGTTTAGTTTCGCATTTTTCATCTTCGCGCAGCGCACAATACCCCATCCCCATGCCACTGGTGATATGGTCACTAATATCGAACGGCCGCACGACGCCCTCTACATAGTTGGAATAGACCGCTTCCACCGCAGAGTTAAACTCCGCCGGGACTTGGCCGCCGCGAACAACCAGATTGAATACCAATCCCGGGTCAGGCGTTCCAAAACGACCGCCGAGCGAAGCCTCTTCGGCCAGCTCCCAAATGTCATAAAAGGGATATTCGCCATCCTCATCCGCCACACCGTATTTTTCCATAAAAGCATCCGCTTCAAATGGAGGCGCTTTTAGGCATCGTTCCATGGCCAGCACCGTATCGGCTTCATCATAGAGCATTAAATTGGGGTTCGCTTTTTTCGCTTCAAGATAAACCTCCATCGCTAGCTTCGGATTGGCCCGCTTCAGTCCATTAGCCCGAAAGAGCAACTCATCCAACGCGAAATCCAATGCCTCATCATGACCCAAGCGCGCCGCCGCAACAAAATGATCGCGCCCCAGCTCGCCATCTAAGACATACTGATACGCCAGCCGAAAATGACCCTCCGCACTCCCTTGATCCGCCGCCTGTTGGTAAAGCACCTTTGCTTCATCCTCTTTACCCGCTTCATAAAGCGCATTCGCCCGAGCAATTTCAGTCTCCATCGCCATGCCATTGGCACAACATGCTGTCCAAGCCACGGCAAACCCCATCACGAATCCTCTATGCATGGTCTCTCCAATTTATTTCAGATACAGGGCTGGCCTTTGATAAAAAAAACCAATGGATAAGCCACCACTAGGACTGCCTGCTTTTTGGCTCCTATCCTCCATTTATGGAGCCATGCGCCTCAACCTACCGTAGCCCGTGGTTTAAATCTCCGAGCTACTTCAGTTAAGACGACGTGCGCAAGTGCGCGCGTTTCCAATTTGAATCGCAATCCACACCGAATCCCGTAATGGCTGACTTCGGGGCGGGAGAAACTGCCGTGATGCAGCATTGCGTCAGCGGATGAGGGCTAGAAGTTCCTTGGCGCGGGCTTGCCCTTGGGCAATCTGGTCGCTGCCCATCTTTTTCTTGACGGCATCCCGGGCCTTCGTGGCATCGGCGGATCCATCCATTGCTCCGAGGGAATACCACGCGTAGGCTTCCACATCATCTTGCAATACACCCCTACCATTTTCATACATCGCACCGAGTAGGTACTGCGCAGCGGCATGACCTTGCTTGGCGGCCTCGAGATACCACTTTGCCGCCTCCTTCAAATCCTTCGGGACGCCTGAGCCCTCGAAATAGAGGCGTGCGAGGTTGTGCTGCGCCTCGGTATTGCCCTGTTCAGCGGCCTTGCGATACCACGTTGCAGCCTCCTTCAAATCCTTCGGGACGCCGCCTGAGCCCTCCGAATAGAGGCGTGCGAGGTCGTGCTGTGCCTCGGTATTGCCCTGTTCAGCGGCCTTGCGATACCACGTTGCCGCCTCCTTCAAATCCTTCGGGACGCCTGAGCCCTCCGAATAGCAGCTCCCGAGCCCGTACTGCGCATCGGCATCGCCTTTCTCGGCGACCTTACGTAACCACGTTGCCGCCTCCTTCAAATCCTTCGGGACGCCTGAGCCCTCGAAATAGAGGCGTGCGAGGTTGTGCTGCGCCTCGGTATTGCCCTGTTCAGCGGCCTTGCGATACCACGTTGCAGCCTCCTTCAAATCCTTCGGGACGCCTGAGCCCTCGGAATAGAGGTATGCGAGGCATTGCTGTGCCTCGGCATGACCTTGCTCGGCGGCCTTGCGCAGCCACGTTGCCGCTTCCTTCAAATCCTGCGAGACGCGGCCGATGCCATTGTAATAAAAGACCGCGAGCTGGAACTGCGCATCGGCAACGCCTTGGTCGGCGGCCTTGCGATAGTACGTTTCCGCCACCCCGTAATCCTGAAAGTTGCGTATGCCTCTGTACCAGAAGTGCCCGAGGTGGCACTGCGCCAGGGCATTGCCTTGCTTGGCGGCCTTGCTATACCACGTTTGCGCCTCTCTGTAATTCTGCGGGACGCCTTTGCCCTGCTCATAGCAGAGCCCGAGGGTGTACTGTGCCTCGGCATCACCCCGTTTGGCGGCAGCCTTTGTCTTTTCGAGCACTGCGCCGGAATCATCTATATTTACATGACTTTGCTGAGCGGTAGCCAAGGCGGAAGTTAAGGAAAAGATAAAAAGCAGTGCGGCTATATGTTGAGCTCTCATGTACTTCCCCCGTATTGGTTTGAATGACCCGAAAGCGTAATCTGTTGCATTGGTTCGTCAAGAACGCATTAAACGTATTTGGTCAGGCCATTGCCAGCCTGAAGAGTTAAGCGGTGCGTCGCTGCATCGCTTGTTTCTGCCTTGGAGGATTTTTGATCCGCTATCGGCAGGATCTGTTTCGCAGGTTGTTATTCAGAAGTGCTTGGTAGTTCGTTTTATTTTTTGCAGGGTATCTGGAAAGCCACTCTGTAAGTGTTAATATTTCTTCTTCAATGTGGAGTATAGAACGTAAAGATTCAGGTATGCGAATAACTGATTCTGTTTTAAATATTTGGAATATTGCTGGTTTTAGATCTTCAAGCTGTCTAGAGAGCAGATCCACATAAACTTGTGTAGAAATTCCATTGTCTCCCAGATTCGCGCCGTCAATAATTTCTAGTATTTTCCACAATCCAAGCTCTGCGTCTTGGTTGATCGAATTCAGGTTATGCGGATCACCATTTGGATTGCGTACATTTTTCCCCGTTTCATCGTCTGCCACCCAAAAGATGATTCCGTCACGACGATCTAGCTCAATGTAAACGTTCATGAATTGTACCTCAGTTTATGTGCTTCACACTCCGAGCGTCATGATGGACCTTTCCAGACGCCCATTTTTTCAAAAGAATATTTGATTGAGACTATTTTGTCAATTTTTTGAGTGCTTCCGCATAAAAAACAACCTGTTTCAAGTGCGCTTTTTTCGTCAAATTTATTTGTTGGCGCAATACCAATTTCACATTGATCTTGATCTGTTTTGGGAGGGACGCCCTCCGTGCCGTCCGGTGACCGGGACGAGCCCGACCCTCCATGCCTGTTCTTTGAATGAAAAGAAGGGCAAGTGTCCTGCAAGGGGCGTGTCTCAAAACGGCCTGTGGGGCAGCCCCTGCCGTTTGACGGCTTGGTTTTATGTGGAAAATCGGGGCAGACCTTTGAACGGAAAAGGAGCAAACAAGCCGCGTTTACCCGCGAACAGCGAAAGACGCGCTAATCCACCAGTACGTGCCGCATGTTGCGGCCGAGGTGACAGGTGATCTCGTAGGGGATGGTGCCGGCCAGCCGCGCCAGGTTTTCGACGCTGTTGGGTGCGGCGGGGTCGGCGGAAATCACCTCCACCTCGTCGCCCACCTTCGCATCCGGTATATCGGTGACATCGACCGTCATCTGGTCCATCGAAACGCGGCCGCAGACCGGCGCATCCTTGCCGTTGATCCGCACCACCGCCTTGCCGGAAAGGGCGCGGAAATAGCCGTCGCCATAGCCGATGGGCACAATGCCGACGCGGCTGTCGCGGGCATATTCATGCGTCAGCCCATAGCCGCTCCGGCTGCCTGCCGCCACATGCTTGACGGCAATCAGCTTGGCCGTCACCGACATGCACGGCCTCAGCCCGAGCTTGCCGTCCAGGAATTCCGAGGGGTGGCAGCCATAGATCGCCAAGCCGGGGCGCACCATGTCGAAGTGGGTTTCAGGGAAATCGATTATCGCGGCCGAGTTGGCGGCGTGGCAGACGATTCCATCCGATCCCGGCAGGATCGACTTGAACAGCTCCAACTGCTGGACGACGGCGGAGCGGTCGGCATCGTCGGCCGTGGCGAAATGGGTGTAGATGCCGGTGAGCCGCACCTCGGGGCACGCCTGGATGGCCGCGATCAAATCCGGCGCCTGCCGCGCGGGAATGCCCATGCGCCCCATGCCGGTATCGACCTTCAGATGCACCTGGGCGGCCTTGCCGACGCGGCGCGCGGCGGCCTGGATCGAAGCCAAGGCGGTTTTCGACATCACCGTATGGGTGATCTCCTCCCATACCAGTTCGTCCTGCACCCTGAAATCGTCGAAGTAGGCCGACAGGAAGCAGAGGATAAAACCGTGGTAGCCTTTTTGGCGCAATTCCAGCGCCTCCAGCGGCGACGCCACCGCAAAACCGTCCACCACCTCCGCGAGCACCGGATAGAGCACCTCCATCCCGTGGCCGTAGCAGTCGTCCTTGACCACCAGGCAGAGCTTTACGCCGGGGCCGACGTGCCTGCGCAACGTCGCCACGTTGTGCCGCACGGCCGAGGCCGATATGGAGGCTGTCAGATAGTTTTTCATTTCTAAAAAAAGGCGAGGCCTCCAGCCTCGCCGCGCCACTCAAGCCATTCCGCACCGCCGCAACGAGGCTGGAAGCCTCGTCTACGATGCAGCAGGCTAAACCGGAAGCAACTGGTTGTCGTGCGTCTTTTCAAAGGCGGTGATGTCGGATTCGAACTGGAGCGATTCGCCGATGTCGTCGAGGCCGCGCAAGAGCTTTTCCTTCACCGCCGGATCCACCTCGAACGAAAATTCGGCGCCCTTGAAGACCACCTTTTGCTGTTCGAGATCGACCGTGGCCTTCAGCGGTTCGGCGGCGGCGGCCATTTCAAAGATGCGGTCGACCTCCTGGCTTGCCAGCTGGATCGTCAGGATGCCGTTCTTCGCGCAGTTGTTGCGGAAGATGTCGGCAAAGCCGGGAATATCGCCTTCGATCGGGGCGATCACCACCTTGAACCCCTGCTGGGCCACCGCCCAGACGGCATGCTCGCGGCTCGACCCGCAGCCAAAATTGTTGCGGCCGACCAAAATCGACGCGCCCTTGGCCTTCGGCTGGTTGAGCGCGAAGGAAGCCTTGTCGGAGCCGTCAGCGTTGTAGCGCCAATCGGAAAAGAGCGCCGGGCCGAAGCCGGTGCGGCTGATCGATTTCAGGTGCTCCTTGGGAATCAGCGCGTCCGTGTCGATGTTCGCGCGATCCACCGCGCAAACGATCCCTGTAAATGCCTTAAATTCGTCCATTGTCATCTCTCCGTTTTAAGCACGAAATGCGAATCGCGAAATACGAAACAAAAACCAAAAGGATTTCGTGATTCGGATTTAAACATTCAATTTGCGGACATCCACAAAATGGCCGGAAATTGCGGCGGCGGCGGCCATTGCGGGACTGACCAGATGGGTGCGTCCGCCACGGCCTTGGCGGCCTTCGAAATTGCGGTTGGAGGTCGAGGCGCAGCGCTCCTTGTTCTTGAGCTTGTCCGGGTTCATCGCCAGGCACATGCTGCAACCGGCGTAGCGCCACTCGGCACCCGCTTCGAAGAAGACGCGGTCGAGGCGCTCCTGCTCGGCCTGGTAGCGGACCTTTTCGGAACCCGGCACCACCAGCACGCGGACGCCGGAAGCCACCTTCTTGCCCTTCATGACCTTGGCGGCCTCGCGCAAATCCTCGATGCGCCCATTGGTGCAGCTGCCGATGAACACGGCATCGACCTTGATGTCGGTCATCTTCATACCCGGTTCGAGACCCATGTAGTCGAGCGCGGCGCGCACGTCGTCGGGGCTGTATTCGGCCACCGCGTCCAGTTGCGGAACCGTGCCGTTCACACCGGTGACCATGCCCGGGCTGGTGCCCCAGGTTATCTGCGGCTCCAGCTGCTCGACATCGATCACGAGCGTCTTGTCGAACGCGGCGGCGGCGTCGGAATAGAGCGTCCGCCAGTAGGCGATCGCCTTTTCAAGCTCGCCATCCTTCGGCGCAAACGGGCGGTCTTCGGCCACGATATAGTCGATGGTAGTCTGGTCGGGCGCGATGAGCCCCGAGCGGGCGCCGGCCTCGATCGCCATGTTGCAGATCGTCAGGCGGCCCTCCATGGAGAGCGATTCGATCGCTTCGCCGCAAAATTCGAACGCGCAACCGGTGCCGCCCGCCGTGCCGATCTTGCCGATCAGCGCGAGCACCAAATCCTTGGCGGTGACGCCGAACGGGATCGTTCCCTTGAACTCCACCTTGTACTGCTTCGGCTTCTTTTGGCGGAGCGTCTGCGTCGCAAGCACGTGTTCGACTTCCGAGGTGCCGATACCGAAGGCGATCGCGCCGAACGCGCCGTGGGTGGCGGTATGCGAATCGCCGCAAACGATGGTCGTTCCGGGCAGCGTGATCCCCTGCTCCGGCCCGATGATGTGGACGACGCCCTGCTTGTCGGATTCCATGCCGTAGAAGGTGATGCCGCTGTCGGCGCAGTTTTTAGCCAGGGCGTCCACCTGCGCCTTCGCGATCGGATCTGTGATTTCGGTGCGGCTATCGGTCGGGACGTTGTGGTCGGTCGTCGCGAAGGTCAGCTCGGGATGGCGAACCTTGCGGCCGGCCAGGCGGAGCCCTTCGAACGCCTGCGGGCTGGTCACTTCATGTACGAGGTGGCGGTCGATGTAGAGCAGCACCTCGCCGCCCGAAATCTCCCTGACGACATGCCGGTCCCAGATTTTATCAAACAGTGTTTTTGCCATAGTATTCCACCTAAATTAAACGAGGGGCGGATTATAGGTGCGCCCCCACCCCGTTCAAGCCCATCCTGCCGCTTTCTAAAGCGCCGCGAGGGCATCGTTGAAGGTGGCGCTCGGGCGCATGGCTTGGGCGGCGAGCGCGGCGTCGGGGCGGTAGTAGCCGCCGATATCGACGGGCCGGCCTTGGACGTCGGCGAGTTCCCGGACAATCCTGGCTTCGTTCACGGCGAGCTTTTTTGCCAGCGGGGCGAAGCGGGCCTTGAGGTCGGAGTCCTTGTCCTGGGCGGCGAGCGCTTCGGCCCAGTAGAGTGCGAGGTAGAAGTGGCTGCCGCGGTTGTCCAACCCGCCGAGTTCGCGGGCGGGCGAGCGGTTTTCCTCTAGGAATTTGGCGATGGCGGCGTCGAGCGTGTCGGCCAGCACCTGGGCCTTCGCATTGCCGAAGACCTGGGCAAGGTGTTCGAGCGAAACCCCGAGCGCAAGGAATTCGCCGAGGGAATCCCAGCGCAGGTAGTTTTCCTGAAGGAACTGCTGCACATGTTTCGGCGCGGAGCCGCCCGCCCCCGTTTCAAAGAGGCCGCCTCCGTTCATCAACGGAACGATGGAGAGCATCTTGGCGCTGGTGCCGAGTTCGAGGATCGGAAAGAGGTCGGTCAGGTAGTCGCGCAGGACGTTGCCAGTTACGGAAATGGTGTCCAGTCCGGCCTTGGCGCGCTCGAGCGAAAGGCGGGTCGCCTCGGTGGGCGGCATGAGCAGGATTTCCAGCCCGTCGGTCTCGTGCTCCTGGAGATAGGTTTCGACCTTTTGGATCAGCTGGACGTCGTGGGCGCGGTTTTCATCGAGCCAGAAAACCGTCGGTGCGCCGGTTGCGCGGGCGCGGGCCACGGCCAGCCGCACCCAGTCGCGGATCGGCGCAG
>JBGSLE010000294.1:0-20153 GCA_041740875.1 Pontiella sp.
GACCGCCGCCGCGTCCAGTGCCGCGCAGGCTAGATGGAATCCACCAATACCCTTTACGGCGACGATCTTCCCCCGCTCCATCGACTCCTGCCAAACCGCCTCCCAATTTTCGGGCTCCATCCGCGGGCCACATGCCGGACAGGCGATGGGTTGCGCGTGGTGGCGGCGGTTGGCGGGGTCGAAATATTCCGACCGGCAGGCCGGACACATTGGAAATCCGGCCATGCTCGTTTTTGCGCGGTCGTAGGGCAACCCCTCGATGATGGAAAAACGCGGGCCGCAATTGACGCAGTTGATGAAGGGATAGCGGTGGCGGCGGTCGGCGGGATCGAACAATTCGCGGCGGCAATCGTCGCACAGTGAATGGTCGGGGGAGATGCGCAGGAGCGCTTCGCCGCCGCCGTCGCTTTCCAAAATGTGGAACCCATCGACAGCCCGGAAGGGGATTTTACTGACCGTAACGGAATCGATGCGCGCCAGCGGGGGCGGCTCGTTTTCCAAGGCATGGAGAAAGGGGGCGGGATCACCAAACAGGTCGATCCGCACGCCGTCGAACCGGTTGATGACGGTGCCGGACAATCCGAGCCGGTTCGCGGTTTTCCACACCCAGGGCCGGAAGCCGACGCCTTGGACAATCCCCGTGATGTGGATGGCGATGCCGTTCATCAATCAAACACGTACGTCAGGCGCTCGCTTTCAGGAACCATCTCCTGCTTCAGCATGTCGAAGAGGAGCTTGGCGATCGGCCCGGGTTTGCCGTCGCCCACCGGCTTGCCGTCGAAGACCGTGACCGGCGTAATGTTGGGCGTGGTGCCGTAGATGTGGACTTCTGCGGCGGACCGGACCATGCCGAGGCTGACCGGACGGAATTCGGCGGTGGAGAGGATCCGCTCGCGCTTCAGCTGCTGGGCGAATTCCAGCGCGCGCCGCGCGGTGGTGCCCGCCAAGACCCGGTCGGGCGGCGGCATGAACAGCTCCTTGCCGCGCGTCACGATCCCAATGTTTTCCGTCGCGCCTTCGGCCAGGTTGCGGTTTTCATCGAGCGCCACCGTGAAATCGACGCCGAGGTCGACCGCCTCCTTCTTCATCAGCACGTTGGGCAGGTAGTTGCAGGTCTTGACCGTGGCGAAGATGCCCGGCTTGATCGGGATCTTGCTGACGGCGACACTGACCCCGCCCGGCATCCGGTCGATGCTTGCGTGGGGCAATTCATAGGCGATAACGTAGAATTCGGGTCGGAAGCAGGCGTAGGGATTGATCCCCATCGTGCCCTGCCCGCGCGAAACCAGCAGGCGCACCAGCGCATCGCGCCGACCCCCGGCGCGGACGGTCTGCACCGAAATATCGGCCATCTCCTCCAGCGAAACCGGAAGGCCAAGGCCGATGGTGGCGCAGGAGCGCTCCAGGCGGGCCAGGTGGTCGCCCAGGTTGTAGATGCTTCCGCCGAGGCATTTGAACGATTCGAACACGCCGTCGCCGCGGTGGACCATGTGGTCGTCGACGGGCACGGCCATGACGGACTGATCGGTCACGATGCAATCCGCGACCGACGAATACATGGCATAGAGCTTCTTGTCGATGTTCGGCAACCGCGCCAGCCATTCGCTCGGGCCGACCACCTCTTTCTTGCAACCGATAGGCATGCTGATCCTCGTTTGAATTCCAGCGCACTATCCCCGAATTTCCCGCTGAATGGAATTTATTTCTGGGGACGCACATGCAAAAGTCCGCCGCGTTGGTAAAATCAAAAAAGGAGATGCATGAAGGATTTGATCAAGAAACGCGTACTCGTCACCGGCGGCGTCGGATTCCTCGGTTCATTCCTCTGCGAGCGGCTGCTCGCGGACGGGTGCGACGTCATCTGCATGGACAACTTCTTCACCGGGCGCAAGGCGAACATCGCCCATTTGCTCAACAACCCCTATTTCGAGCTGATGCGCCACGACGTCACCTTCCCCTTCTACGTCGAAGTGGACGAAATCTACAACCTCGCCTGCCCCGCCTCGCCCGTCCACTACCAGTTCGACCCGGTGCAGACCACCAAGACCAGCGTCCACGGCGCGATCAACGTCCTCGGCCTCGCCAAGCGCGTCAAGGCCAAGGTCTTCCAGGCCTCCACCTCCGAAGTCTATGGCGACCCCTCCGTCCATCCCCAGCCGGAATCCTACTGGGGCAACGTCAACCCCATCGGCATCCGCTCCTGCTACGACGAAGGCAAGCGCTGCGCCGAAACCCTCTTCTTCGACTACTGGCGCCAGCACAAGCTGCGCATCAAGGTCGTGCGCATCTTCAACACCTACGGCCCGCGCATGCACCCGCACGACGGCCGCGTCGTCTCCAACTTCATCATGCAGGCGCTGCGCGGCGAAAACATCACCATCTACGGCGACGGCAAGCAGACCCGCTCGTTCTGCTACGTCTCCGACCTCATCGAAGGCTGGATCCGACTGATGGCCTCGCCCGACGACGTCACCGGCCCGATCAACATCGGCAATCCGGGCGAATTCACCATGATCGAACTGGCCCAAAACGTCATCGAGCTGACCGGATCGAAATCCAAGCTCGTCCACGAACCGCTCCCCGCCGACGACCCCAAGCAGCGCAAGCCCGACATCACGCTCGCCAAGGAAAAGCTGGGCTGGGAACCCAAGGTGCCGTTGCGCGAAGGGTTGGCAAAGACGATCGAATATTTCGACGCGTTGCTAAAAGCGTGACGATTGAAGAGTGATAATTGAGGCGTGATGATTGATTCGTGACGATTGAGGCGTGACCGGAAAATCACGCCTCACGTTTCACTCGTCATGCTTCACATCCCCATTTTTTTGAAGATGAACTCGGGAATGTGCTTGATGACGAGCATGATCCAGCGCCACATCCAGAGGGTGTAGACCACGTTGCGCTTTTTTTGCAGACCCCGGAACACGGCGTCGGCCACCTGCTCCGGCGTGGAGGTAAGCGCGGCGGGAAGCTCCAGGTGTTCGGTCATCCGAGTGCGGCAGAATCCGGGCTTGACCGTCATGACGTGGACGCCCTTTTTGGCGAGGCGGTTGCGCAGTCCGGAAAGATAGGCCGTGAAGCCCGCCTTGGCGCTGCCGTAGATATAGTTGCTCTGGCGGCCGCGGTCGCCCGCCACCGAGCTAATGCCGATGATCGCGCCCTGCCCGCGTTTTTCAAAGTCGTCGGCCGCCAGGTTCAGGATCGAAACCGCGCCGGTAAAGTTGGTGTCGATCGTTTTGCGCACTTCGTCGAAGTCGGTGCGCGCCAGCAGTTGGTCGCCCATGTAGCCGAAGACGCATACCACGGCATCCGGCTTGGGCTCCAGCGCTTCATAGAACGCGCGATGGCCGGCAAAAACGAGTGCGTCGAACGGCTGCGTCCGCACCTCGAAATCGGAACGGATGCGCAGGTCGCTGGCCAAAGCTTCGAGCATCTCCGCGTTGCGCGCGGCCAGCGTCAACCCCCAGCCCTCCATCGCGAAACGCTTCGCGATCGCCTGCCCCATGTCCGACCCCGCCCCTAAAATCAATATCGTTTTCACAGCAACTTCCTTTTTGAACCACGAAATACACCAAACACACGAAACTCTAATTGGCGATACGCTCTATCTCGACACCGGGATAATGCCCGAAATTAACGATCAAACCCAACCTATATCCGGTTGCCTTGAGGTAATTGTGCAACTGGGCGCGATGCTCATCAACGATCTCCTTCACCGCCTTGATTTCGACGACTATCTTGCCAAAGCAAATAAAGTCGGGAATGTACTGCTTGCGAAGGACGTGTCCTTTGTACTCAAGCCGCAATGGGCATTGCGCCGAAAATTCCATTTTTCTCAGCCCAAATTCTATTTCCAGGCATTCCTGATATACATCCTCCAAAAAACCGCACCCCTTCTCCTTGTAAACCTCGAAAAACGCGCCATTTAACGCAAAGCATTCATCCCGGAATATCAACTCCCCCATTTTTCCTCTCCTTTCGTGTGTTTTGTGTATTTCGTGGTTCTAATACATTCCTTCCGTGGTTCTTAATCCGTGGTGCCGATGCGCTTGGATTGCAGGGAGGCGAATTTCGTACCGCCCTCGTTGAGCATGGCGATGGCCTGCCGAAACTGGCCGGCGTTGGGATAGGTTTTTTCGAACATGGCCGCGTCCATGCGCGAATCCTTGGCGAGGTAGAGCCGACCGCCATGGTCGGCCACCATGGCATCGAGCTCCTTGAACAGCTCCATCGCCGCGTGCGACACCGGGAAATCTAGCGCCAGCGTGTAACCCGCCATCGGGAACGAGATCACGCTTTCCTGCTCGCCGAAAAGCTTGAGCACGGCGAGGAACGAGCCGAGGCCGCTTTCGGTAATCCGCGACAGGATGGTGCGCATGCCTTCGCGGCCGGCGGCTTTCGGAATGACGAATTGGTACTGCGTGAAGCCGCGCTTCCCGTAGATGCGGTTCCAGTTGGCGATGGAGTCGAGCGGGTAGAAAAAGTGGTTGTAATCCACGATGGCCCGGTGCGTTCCGGGACGGCACTTGTGGTAGTAGGCAAGGTTGAACGCCTTCATCGTCCAGGGATTGAGGGCGAAATTGGGAAACGCGAAGGGTACATCGAGCGCGATGCCGGCGTTGGGGCGCAGCGGCGCATACCTGTGCGATGGATTTACCAAATCGCCGGCCTTGGCGTGCTCCCCGCGCATCAGGATGCTGCGCCCCATCGACTCGCCTTTGGCCAGGCAGTCGATCCACGCCACGGAGTAGGTCCATTTGCCGGAGGCTTCAAACCCATCCATGATGTCGCCGAGGTTGGCCGCGCGGACGGTTTCCTGCCGGATGAAGGCCGTTTCGATCCGGCGAAGCCGGAACGTCGCGCTCAGGATGATGCCGGTCAGTCCCATGCCGCCCACGGTGATCTGGAAAAACGAGGCGTTCTTTGCAGGCGAACATTCGACCATTGAGCCGTCGGCGCGCATGACCTCCAGCGAAAGCATATGCTGACCGAAGCTGCCGTCGAGATGGTGGTTCTTTCCATGGACATCGGCGGCGATGGCCCCGCCCACGGTGATAAACTTGGTGCCGGGCGTGACCGGAAGGAACCACCCGCGCGGCACGAAAACGTCGAGGATTTCCGACAGCAGCACGCCGGACTGGCAGCAGAGCGTGCCCGTGGCTTCATCGAACGAAAGCATCTTGTTGAGGCGCCGGGTCTGGAGGATGCGTCGTTGCAGGGAGGAATCGCCGTAGGAGCGGCCGTTCCCGTAGGCAATCACGGGGCCCGGAACCGCCAGCTTTTCGCGCAGCTCGCCGACCGAATCGAACCCGCTCACATCGGCCTCGACCACCGGATAATTCCCCCAATCTGCAATCTTTCGCATCGACACCTCGTTTTGCGGCTTGTCCAAACAAGGCGGCGAATATACATGTTTTGGCATGAAGGCAGTAGAAATCATTTGCTCGAAATGCGGCGTCGAAACCCTGTTGAAGCGCGAGGCGGTCTACGAAGGTTTCAAGAAAACCGGCGAACGGCTGCTCTGCTCCTCGTGCGGGTTTGAATACGCCGGCGAAGACGCCGTCCCGTTCAAGGCAAAACGGCCCGCACCCAAGCTCTTCACCGCCGCCGACCTGCCGGAAAAAGTCGAGGTGTTCAACGAAGGCGAAAACCAGCGCTTGTGCCGGTATTGCGCCAACTATATCGTCAATCCCTTCACCCAGTACTGCGCGCTGCACCGCAAGCAGGTCCAGGCCACCGACACGTGTGGACACTTCCAGAAAGCGCAGGAAAAGGGGAAGACCGACAGCCCGTTTTAAAGCCAACGGAGCGGGAAGCTCCGTCTACGAGGGTTCATCCAGTGCCTGAACGTCCGAGTTCTCCAGCTCCACTTTTTCGATCTTGGTGAAGCGGCTGGTGATTTTCCTGGCGGACTTGTTGACGTCGATGACGTCGCGGTTGGCTTGGTCGATGTGGGAGGCCAGCTTGTCCATGCGCTCCTGGAAGCGCCCGAAATCCTTGGAAAGTTCAATCAGATGCTCCTGGATGATATGCACCTGCTTGCGCGTGGCGGCATCCTTTAGCACGGCGCGCGCGGTGGTCAAAACGGCCATCATGGTGGTGGGCGACGCCAGCCAGACGCGCGCCCGCTGCGCCTCTTCGACCAAGTCCGGATAGTGGCCGTGGATCTCGGCAAAGACCGCTTCGGCGTGGATGAACATGACCGCGCCGTCGGAGGTTTCGCCGGGCATGATGTACTTGGACGAAATATCCTTGATGTGCTTCTTGATGTCCTGCCGGAACTGCTGCTCGGCGGTTTTGCGGTCGGCGTCGCCCAGCGTGGAATCGGTCATGCGCTGGTAGCTTTCGAGCGGGAACTTGGAGTCGATGCAGACGGTGCCGGTCGGCTCGGGCAGGAAGAGGACGCAGTCGGCGCGCACGCCGTTCGGGAAGGTATGCTGCAGGGCATAGCTGTTTTCGGGCATCAGGTTGCCGACCAGCGCCGAGAGCTGCACCTCGCCGAAGGCGCCGCGCGAACGTTTGTCGGAAAGCACCTCCTGCAAGGAAACCACGTTGCTCGAAAGCTGGGCAATGTTCTCCTGCGCCTTGTCGATCAGCGCGAGGCGCTTGATTACGTCGGCGAAAACGGAGGTGGTTTTTTCAAACCCCTTGTCGAGCCGCTCCTCGACCTTCCCGCTGATCTCCCCCAGCCTTTTTTCGTTGGCGTCGATCAGCTCCTTGACCCGTTCGCCGAGCTGGCGTCCGTTTTTTTCAAGCGATTCATCGACCCGTGCGCGGACGGATTCGACATCGGTGCGCAGATCCTTTCCGAGCCCCCGGAAAATCTCCTCCAGTTTTTGGATGCGGGTCTCGCCCTGGACGGTCTGCGCGCCGATTTGACGGCTGAATTCGTCGAGGCGGGTGTTGGTTTTGGTGTTGCCCGCCAGCAACAGCAGCAGCACGGCGACCAGGATCACGAGAGCGGTAACGAGCAGCAGGATGGTCAGCATCGGTTCCTCCAAAAGTGCCTTTGAATATGCCGAATGCCCCACTTCTTGGGAAGCGCCGAACCGGATCAATGTACATTGGGCTGGATTTCGGAAACGGGGATGGTAGGTTGCCTCCATTTAAATGGAGGCGGCAAACACCGACCATGCACTTTACGATCAGCGACCAGATGATGAGCGACTTCCTGAGCGGCTTGGTGGCCGTCCTCACGCTGGTGGCCGTGGGCGGCACCCTTTCGCTGATCCTGACCCGGATGGCCGCGCGGTTCCCCTTCACCCGCATCGCGCTGGTTATCGCCTTGACCCCGATCAGCTTCATGCGCTTCCTCGAAAACGGAAACGGGCCGACGCTGCTCCTCTTCTCCATGATCGCCACGCTGCTCGGCATCACGATCGACGGCATCAGCCACCTGCTGGAGCCCAGGGTGGTGCACGCGCCTGCCGAAAACGAACCGGAACAGGCTGAGCAGGAGCAACCCAAAACCGGCATGTTTGTCTGGGAAAAGGCGGAATAGCGCCTATTCCTGCGGCCGGTTCCCGAAGTGCGGCGCGTCGCCGCGCTCGTTGAAGCCGATCGTTTCGCCAATCCCCTTGATGCGTCCGCTGAGGCAGCCGCGACACATTTCCGAGTTTTCATCGGTACAGGGCTTGTTGTCGTAGAGCTGGTATTTCGGGCGGTAGCTGGTTTCGGTGACGTTGGGCATGATGACGTTGGCCCCACAGCGCAACCCCTGCTCGCGGCCGGTGTACTCCAGCGCCTGGAGCGCGGTGGCGGCGGCGATGTTGACGTCCCGCAGCACGATGCGCACGACGGCGATCATTTTAAGCCCCAGCGTCAGCGCCTCCCTTTTTTGCTGGTCGGTATAGGGCGGGATTTCCTTTCCCATCGGCGTATCGGCATGCGGGATGTAGGGCCCCATGCCGACCATATCGATATCGATGGTTTTAAGGAACAGGATGTCGTTGGCCAGGTCGCGCAGGGTCTGGCCAGGCAGGCCCATCATGACGCCGGTGCCGACCTGGTAGCCCGTGCGCCGCAGTGCGGCGAGGCACTCCTTGCGCACCTCCAGCGAATGGTCGGCTGGATGGATGCGGGCGTAGAGCTCCGGATTGGTGGTTTCGATGCGCAGCAGGTAGCGATGCGCACCCGCCTTTTTCCAGCGAGCGTAGGTCGCCTCCGTTTGCTCGCCGAGCGAAAGCGTGATGCCCAGCTCGCCCTTGGTCGCTTCCGAAATGCGCTTCACCGCGCGCTCGATCAAGGAAACGTAGCCTTCGTCCTGCCGCTCGCCCGACTGGATGACGCAAGAGCCATACTCGGCTTCATGCGCCCAAATCGCCTCCTTGACAATCTCGTCCTCGTCCATCTGGAAGCGTTCGACGTTGGAATTGCTCCGGCGGATGCCGCAGTAGTAGCAATCCTTGATGCAGAGGTTGCTGCACTCGATCAGCCCGCGGAAATAGGCGATCTTGCCGACATACTGCTCCTTGATGAAGTAGGCCGTGTCGTACAACGCCTGGAGTTCGTCCGCGTCGGCGATCGACAGCAACGCCACCAGCTCGTCTGCGGAAAGCTCTTCCTTCCGCCGTGCCTTTTCCAGAATTCCAGCAATCATAATGCGTCCTTTCGGTCCGATCAGAAATAAAGATCCCGCGCCCCCGCCTTGACCTGTTCCATGCGTTCGAGCAGCTCCTGCTTCGCCTTGCTTTCGGGCATGCCGTCGAGTTCGCGATCGATTTGCCGCAAGCCCGCTTCGAGGGTTTCTCCGCTAGCATAGTCGTTGAGGTATTCTAGGAAGGTCAGCACGGCGTTGGGCGTGCAGAAGCGCTTCACGAAGCCGGGAATGGCGAACTCCATGAAGTGCTCGCCGGTGCGCCCCTTGCGGTAGCAGCCGGTGCAGAACGACGGCACGAAGCCGGCGTCGCAGAGTTCTCGGATGACTTCGTCGAGGCTGCGGTTGTCGCCGAGCAGGAACTGGCTCTTCTTGAACGCGTCCGGATCCTTCGTGGAATACGATCCGACGCCGATGCTCGATCCGCCGTCGATCTGGCTGACGCCGAACGAGAGCATTTCGTTGCGCAGCTGCGTCGATTCGCGGCAGGTCAGGATCAGCCCGGTGTACGGTACCGCCAGCCGCAGGATGGCGACCAGCCGCTTGAAGTCGAAATCCGACACCTTGTATTTTTCGGTGATCCGCCCGATGTCCGTCCCGACCGCCGGTTCAAGGCGCGGGAACGAGATCGTGTGCGGGCCGACATGGAAGGTCTGTTCGAGGTGGATCGTGTGGTAGAGCAGCGCCATCGTCTCGAAGCGCCAGTCGTAGAGGCCGAGCAATGCGCCGATGCCGAGGTCGTCGATCCCCGCCGCCATCGCGCGGTCGAGGCCAAACAGGCGCCAGAGGAAATGGGATTTCGGGCCGGAGGGATGTACCCGTTCGTAGGTTGCGCGATGGTAGGTTTCCTGGAAAATCTGGTAGGTGCCGATGCCCGCCTCCTTGACGGTCTTGAAGCCTTCGACGTCGAGCGGCGCGGCGTTGATGTTCACGCGCCGGATTTCGCCGGGGCCCTTCTTGACCTTGTAAACCTCCTTGACGGTGTCGCGGATATATTGCGCGTCGTATTTCGGGTGTTCGCCATAGACCATGATGAGCCGCTTGTGCCCCAGGTCCTGCAACGCCTCGACTTCGGCCACCAGCTCCTCGTTCAGCAACGTCTTGCGCTGCACCTCGGCGTTGTCGCAGCGGAAACCGCAATATTCGCAACGGTTGACGCACTCGTTGCCGACATAGAGCGGCGCAAAAAGCACGATGCGGTTGCCGTAGATGCGCTTCTTCAGTTCGCGCGCGCCTTCAAAGATTTCTTCGGCCAATTCCGGCGAGTCGGCGTTGATCAGCGTGGCCATTTCCTCGGGCTCCAGCCGGTTTTTGTCGAGCGAACGCTGGATGATTTCCCGCACGCGCGCCGGCGTCGGGTTCTTCGTCTTTTCCAGCCAGCCGTAAATCTCGTTTTCGGGGATGAAGCTTTCCAAACCAGCCACATCCACCGTGGGCAATCCGCGTTTCATTTCAGTTCCCTTTCATAGGCATCCAGCGCAGATGGAAACGGCGACAACACCCGTTTCAGCACTCCCTGCGTCTGGGAAATACACAATCCATAATTCGTGATCGGCACGCCGGCCGCCTCGCATTTGCCAATTCTCGAAAGCACCTCGCGACGGTTCTGCATGCACCCGCCGCACTGAACCGCCAATTTGTATTCGGACAGGTTGTCCGGAAAATCGCGGCCGGAATAGACGTCGATCTGCACATCAACCCCGACATATTGCCGCAGCCAGCGCGGAATCTTCACGCGGCCAATATCGTCCTCCAGCGCATGGTGGCTGCACGACTCCGCGATCAGCACCTTGTCGCCTGGTTTCAGCCGGTCGATCTCCGCCGCGCCCTGGGCGAACTTGCGCAGGTCGCCCTTGAGCCGCGCGAAGAGGATCGAAAACGTGGTGCAGGGAATATCCGGCGGCGTGTCGGCCACCATCTTCAGCACCATCTGCGAATCGCACACCACGAGATCCGGCTTTTGCCGGAGCATCGCAAGCATGTGGGCATATTCGCGCTCCTTGCAAACGAGCGCCGCGGCATCGTTGTCGAGCGCGTCGCGGATCGTCGAAACCTGCGGCAGGATCAGCCGCCCCTTCGGCGCCTGCAAATCGATCGGAACCACCAGCACCGCCACCCCGCCCGGCCGCACCAAATCGCCCACCAGCGGCGGCGGGGCGATGAACTCCTCGGGGCACACCTGCAACAACTCGGCCTTCAGCGCGGCGAGGACCGTTTCTCTGGATGAGAGATCGGTGGAGTTGCACAAAAGATAGGTCGGATCGGACGGATCGGTCAGATCCGCCTTGTTTGCGATTTTGATCACCGGAATCTTCCGTTCCGCCGCCTGCGCTTCCACTGATTTTTCAAACTCCGTCACGCGGTCGCCTTCGTAGAGCAGAACGATCACATCGGCGCGATCGAACACCTTCTGCGTTTTTCCGATGCGCTTTTCGCCCAGCGCCGTGGTGTCGTCGATGCCGGCGGTGTCGAGAAAGACCACCGGGCCGATCGGCAGCAGCTCCATCGGCTTTTCGACCACATCCGTCGTGGTGCCGGCCTGCTCCGAAACGATCGATACCTCCTGCCCGGCGACCAGGTTCAGGAAGCTCGACTTCCCGACGTTGGTGCGTCCGAACAGGGCGATGTGCAAGCGTAGGCTTTTGGGTGTGGTCTGCATCAGCGGTGTCCGAGGGCCATGAGGTTTTGGGGCGAAAGGGTTTTTTCCACCAGCTCCGCCCCGAGTTCATTTTCGAGAAAGGTTTTAAAATCTGACGTCTCCGGACGGTTTTTGAATTGCTGCACCAGCTCCGTGGCGCGGCCGTAGCCGATCGCAGGAAGGAACGCCGTCACGATTTCGAGCGACTGGGAAAATTTGCGCGCGCATTCGGCTTCGTCCGCTGCGATGCCCTCCGCGTGTTTCGCCAACATGCCGCAGGCCGCGCCAAGCAATTCCAGCGACTCCAGCAGCGCCGCCGCCAAAAGCGGCATGAATTCGTTGATCTGCAAACTGCCGCGCGAGGCGCATTCGGTGACGATGAAATCGTTGGCCTGCACCTTGATCCCGACCTGCATCACGCTTTCGAGGATCACGGGGTTCACCTTGCCGGGCATGATCGACGAGCCGGCCTGCACGGCGGGCAGCCGGATGGTTCCATTCATGTGCAGCAGCCGCAGGTCGCCGCATATTTTCAGCAGGTTGGCGGAACACGCCTTGAGGATGCCGGACACCTCGACGAAGCAGTCGGCGTTGGCGGTTTGGTCGATGAGGTTTTCGCCGCGCGCCAGGCCAAGCCCGGTTATTTCGCGCAGCTTATCGGTCACCAGGAAAACATAGTCGCGCGACGCGGTCAGGCCGGTGCCGACTGCGGTGCCGCCGAGATTGACCACGCGCAGCCGCTCCTCGCATTTGAAGGTGCGCCAGCGGTCGCGGGCGAAGGCCTCGGAGAACGCGCCGAACATGGCGCCGAGCGTCAAGGGAACGGCATCGACGAGTTCGGTTTTCCCGATGGTGGGGATGTGGGCGAAGCGTTTTTCCAGCCGCTGGAAAACGCCTTGCAACGGCTCGATCTGGCCGGCGAGATCGCGCAGGCCAAAAATCGCGGCAACCTTCACGGCGGTCGGATAGACATCGTTGGTGGATTGGTGCAGGTTGACGTGCGCGATCGGATCGATGCCTGCGCCCGCCCGGCGGGCGATGATTTCGTTGATGAACAGGTTGGTCGAGGTTCCGGCCCCGCCCTGGAGCGCGGGCAACGGACACTCCACCGCCAAGCCAGACGCCGCCGAAACAATCGCATCGGCCATGTCGGAGGGCAGGTGGCCAAGTTCCTTGTTCGCCAGCGCGCAGGCCCGCTTGACGTGTAAAAGCGCGGTGAGCAACGCCGTCGGAACCCGCGCGCCGGGAAGGGGAAAATTTTCCTGCGCCCGGGCGGTATGGATGCCCCACGGCGCATCGGCCGGGAGTTTTTTTTCGCCTAGGAAATCGTGCTCGGTTCGGGTGTTCATCGTGTTTGGAGCCTACGCGGACGGAGGAGGTTGTTCCTTGATGGAGGTCAAGCCTGCGACATTTTGCTGAGCATCGATTTGACGGAGACGCCCGGAATGCGCCCGAGCTTGCCGGTGAGGGAACCGAGCTGATCGGTGGTGGCATCGACCACCAGCGTAATGGCGGAACAGTTGCGTTTGGGGCAAGGAACACCGGTGCGTGCAAGGATGATTTCGCCAAACTCCGACAACAAGCCGTTGACGGTTGCCGCGTGCGTTTCGCGGTCTTCGATGATCAGGCCGACAAAGCCGAGCCGTTTTTCCATGGGTTCCTCCGTTCCGAATCAACGAAACCTTCAGATTTTGCATTAGATCCCTTGCCAACCGCCGTGGCCGATGGCGCAGGAGAGCCGGAAGCTACCCTAATACGTAGGGATGGCAAGGATTTTCTGGTTGCCGCCCGTCTACGTATTTTCTGGTTGTCGCCCGCCTGCGGTTGCGGGCAGGATGCGGCCATGTCCAAACTTGATGATTTCACGGATGCCTACGCGGAACTGGAAACCCGGGTTCGCCAGGCGATGGTCGAACATTTTGACGACCTCTGCGGTCTTTGCACCGCGTGTTGCTGCCGCACCGATATTTGCGAGGAAGCGTCCCAAAGCGCCTTCCTGGCCCGGTTGCTCGCCCGGCAGGGACTTTCCGCCGACGCCATGGACGACCGCTTTGGCTGGCTGGGCACCGAGGGTTGCACGCTGGAATTCGGGCGGCCGCCGGTGTGCTACGCTTTTTTCTGCGACGAACTGCTCGCCCGCTTGCCCGACGAAGATACGCGGCTGGTCACCCGCGTGCTGGGAAAATTGATGGATTACATCGGCGAAGAGGCCGTCGAAGGCTGCCACCTCGTCGACATCGCGGATCCCGACCTGTTGGAAAAAATCGACCTGGAACCACTAGCCGAACGGTTGGAGGAAGCGGAGGCCGCGTTCGAAGTCGCCATCCAGTTTTTCGAGACCGGACGGCTCGGACGCTCCGACCGCGAGCTGCTTGAAGCGATTCCGCTCGGCGAGTAACTATTGCTGCATCACGTCCCATTTCGGACGTTTCCAGCTCTCCTTGAACGCCTCGGCGTCGCGCTCGACGACGACGCCCGATTTTTCGACCGCATCCAAAAACAGGACAAAGGAAAATGGCTGCCCCTCGCCCATGCCGGCGGCGATCTGCTCGGCCATGCGGTTGGGCGGCAGCAGGCGGCGGCCATTGATCACCGAAACCTCCAAGGGAAGACCGCCGGCGGCGGCGTAGGCCTTGTAGACAAGTTCGGAGCAGACCAGTTCGTTGTCGGTGGTGAAGTCGAAGTTGAGGTCGTAGGGTTTGCCGCAATGGGCAAAGGCGGCCATCAGGGCCTTGTATTTTTCGGCGGAGGAAAGGTTTGGGCGGACAACGCCGAGGTAGTCGCACCGCGCGCTTTCTTCGAGCGACTGGAAGACGACGCCGGGACGGATCGCCTCGATCACGCGGTGGGGCAATCCGTCGCTCCCGGTGCGCGCCCATTGCGCGTACGCGTCCGGATAGAGCGCCTTGAGCGTTCCCAGCGCGTCGAAACCCAGTCCGGAAAAACCCGCTTCGAGTTCGGCGGGGGTTCCGACGTAGAGCGCGACATGCGGCCAGAAGCCGGGAATACCGATGTTGGTCATGTGCCAGTTGCGGCGCTGGATCAGGATGTCGCCGGGCTGGAGCTTCGGCGCGTGGGCGGCGAGGAGCGAGGGCGTGATGAGGTAGTCGCGCTTGGCGGTGCGGACGTGGCTCATCTGGAGCGCCACTTTCTTCTGGATCGGGAGCATGGCCTCGAACGCGGCGCGGTCGAGAATCTCGAGCGGGTTATCGACCAGGATGTCGAGGTTGGTTCCGAGGGATTGGTAGAAGGCGTTCCTCCGCCGCTCGAAGTCGCCGACGGTGGCGGCATCGAGGGTGCCATCCTTTTTCACCAGCGCGAAGTAGGCTGCCGCCGCGTTCATGCGCAGCAGGACGTTCGGGTTGGTGAGCCGCTGCTTCATGAAAAAATAGCTGTCGGCGGGAATGCCGTCGCCCGGTTCGTTGAGCAGCGTTTCCATGAATTCATTGCCGCCCACCCATTCGACCACCTGGAGGCAGGCGCCGTATTGGACGGCGTAGGCCATGTAGGCGAGCAGGAACGCATCGGCGTGGAGCGCAGGTTGGGCGACGTAGTCGATCTGGTGGAAACCGCGGTATTTTTCCTTGAGCAGGTCGAATTCGAGAAAGGCCATCGCACCGTCGCGCCAAAGAATGCGCAACGTTTCGCGCTCCGCCGGGGCAAGGTCGTCGACCTTGCGTTGCAGCAGCCCGCTTTGCCGGCAATCCGCCAGCCAGTCGTCGGCCGCTTCCCGCAATATTTGGTAGCTGCCGAGATCCGCTTGGATTTGCGCGCGCAATTCGCCGGGATCCATGCCCGCCAGCGGCGAACGCTCCACGGGAAAGAGCACCCAGGTGGCATAAAAGGCGGCGAGCAAAAGCAGCGCCACGACGAAGTGCGGCAGGTATGGCCGGGCCTTTTTGCGCAGCATCTTTTTCTGCACGCGCAGCAAGCGGCGGTTGATGCGGTACGACGCAATGAGCGGAATCCAGCCGAGGCCCAGCAGCGCAAAGGCGACGGCGCGGTGCGCCGGATAGGCGAGCTTCATCCCGAGCACCAAGACGGCGCAGCCGACCAGCGCCAGCGTGATCAGCAGCAACCGCTTATTTTCGAGCATGGCGCTTGGCCTCCATGTCGATTTTCCAAAGTTGCTTCTGCGTCTGGTAGACGGTGACAAACAGCGCGAAGGTGGCGCCCGCCAAGACGTACGGCAGCACGCGGGCGATTTCGAACGAATCGGCGAAGGCGATGATCAGCGTGTTGGCGATGATGAACAGGAGCCGCACCTCGGTGGGGCCGATGCCCATGTAGCTGATCTTGAACGCGCCGGTCGCCGCGAACGAGAGGAACGAGTTGACCATGAAGGCGCCGAAAAGCGCGAGGATGTAGAAGAGCAGGTATTTGTTGTGGTCTTCCACCATGAGCCCGTAGCCGATGAGGATCGAGCAGAGGAACAGGTAGTCGAGGAAATGGTCCATGTAGTAGCCCCACTTCACCAGTCCCGTGTCGCGCCGCCGGCCGATCTCGCCGTCGAGCAGGTCCGTGATGTACTGGCCGAATATGGAAAACGAAACGATCCACAGGAAATGGATCCAGTAGCGCGCCAAAAAACTGAAGGCCACGATGAGGGCGCACCACACCAGCGTGGTGAGCGTTAGATGGTAGGTTTCGACCTGCTTGGGAACCAGCGGGACCAGCTTGTCTTTCAACCGTTTTTCCGCCTTGGCCAACAGCCATGTTCCTTCTTTTTTGTCGCCATGGAACGCCATGCAATCTCCCTTGGTTTGGTTCGAGGCGGGGATTAAATACCGACTGACGCGTTCAATGCAATTTTATCAAAGGATTTGTTTACATGAATCCGGTGAACGCGTACACCATTGCGCGTCAAACGGGAAAGCAGTGATAACAATAAATTCAGGAGAAAAATTATGGCAGCAAAAAAAACCTCGAAGAAGACCGTAGCGAAGGAAGAAACCGTAGCCGTGAAAGCACCGGCCAAGACGGTTGCCGCGACCAAGGCCGCTCCGGCCAAGAAGGCGCCGGCGAAAGCCGCCGCAACGTCCGCCAAGACGAAGTATACCGCTGAGCAGGTTTATTCGATGATCGAGCAGGCGGCCTATTTCGCTGCGCTGAACGATGGCTTCAGCAAGGATCCTGGCACCTACTGGTCTCAGGCCGAAAAGGAAATCAACGCCATGGTCAATGGCTAGGTTCCACCCGGTGGCACCACCGACGAAAGGCAGCCCAACCGGCTGCCTTTTTTTTATTGCCCCCGGATTAAACGAAGCCGAGCCCGTGGCGTCAAAGGGAGCATGATTGGATGACAGAGGGTTTTTCCTTCTCCTTTTCCCTCTGCCGCATGGCGGCCGGCCTACCCCTAGGGTCGGCCGTCTTTTTATTTCTACGACGCGGCCTGGGCCAGTTCCGACCTGGGCGTTTTGAAGCAGATGCGCGAGATCCAGTCCATGAACTCGTCCTGCCCGCTGAGCATTTCGATCTCCACGCGCATGTAGAGGATCGGAATGTCGCGCCGATCAACAAACGGGAAGCGGACGGCATCCTTTTCCGTGGTGAGGATCGCTTCCGCACCGCGCTTGATGCTCCAGTTGATGGTGTTGATGATCTCCTGCTGGGTAAAGCGGTGGTGGTCGGCAAAGCGGCGGGTGTAGATGATCTCCGCACCGAAATTCCGCAAGGCCGATTCGAAGCTTTCCGGAACCGCAATGCCCGATACGGCGGCGATCTTCAATCCCTTGAGCTTTTCCAGCCCGTAGGTCTTGTCGCCAAAAACATCGCGCAGGAATTTCGCGGCGTGGCGGCATTCGGAAATTTCGGCCACGGGGTTCATGCGCCGCAGTTGCTCCTTGAGCTCCGGAGCGCCGGTCTCCCCGCACTTGGTGATGAAGATGAAGCCCGCGCGCTTGATGTTGCGCATCGGTTCGCGCAACAGCCCGCGCGGCAGCAAATGCCCGCCGCCGAACGGGTTCGTGCGGTCGACCAGCGCAATGTCGAGGCGGTGGCCGAGCTTCAAGTATTGGAAACCGTCGTCGAGGATTAGCGTGTCGCACCCCAGCTCCTTGATGGCGTATTTGCCGGCCTTGACGCGATCCTTGTCGACGACGACCGCCACCTCGGGAAGGTTTGAGGCCAACATGTAGGGTTCGTCGCCCGCCGTCCAGGAATCGAGCAACAGCCGCTTGCCATCCGACACGACGCGCGGCGGCGTATCGATTTTTCCGGTGGTGATGCGCTGCACCATTTTTTCGAGGAAGGGCAGCTCCTTGCTCTTGTAGCCCCGGCTCAGGATGGCGACTTTGCGGCCCTGCTGCTGGAGGTTGCGCGCAAAAACCTCCACCACCGGCGTCTTCCCGGTGCCGCCCACCGTGAGGTTGCCGACGCTGATGACCTGGCAGCCGAGCGTGCTGGCCCGGATGATCCGGTGATGGTAGAGCCACAGGCGCACTTGGACGATCAGGGCGAACAGCAGCGAAAGCCCCTTGAGGAGCACGCGCAGGACGGCCGGCCACTTGCCCTTCTTCGTGCCATCGAGCACGGAGAGCATGTAGGTTTCGAGCTGTTCGGTTTTCCGCTTTGTCGCCATGGGGTCGCTTCGCAATCAATAAAGAGCCGCGCACTATACCGTTCCGCCGGATTTCTTCAAGCGGTAGATGGTGCCACGAAAAAGGGCGCACCCGTTGCCGGCATGCGCCCGTTTTCCCGATCCTGTCCCCCGCGCCCTACAGGTTCAGCGCCTTGCGCAGGACTTCGGTCTTATCGGTCTTTTCCCACGGAAATTGCGGCCGGCCGAAGTGGCCGTAGGCCGCCGTGTCCCGGTAGTTCCAGCCCTTCGGCTTCAAAAGGCCGAGATCGGCAATCAAGGTGCTCGGGCGGAAGTCGAATATTTCGCCCGACTTCAGCACTTCCTCGATCAGGTGGTCGTCCACTTGGCCGCTGCCGTAGGTATCGACGTTGATGCTCAGCGGCTTCGCTACCCCGATGGCGTAGGCCACCTGGATTTCGCATTTGTCGGCCAAGCCGGCGGCGACAATGTTTTTCGCGGCGTAGCGCGAATAGTAGGCCGCCGAACGGTCGACCTTGGACGGATCCTTGCCCGAAAACGCGCCGCCGCCGTGGCTGCCGACGCCGCCGTAGGTATCGACAATGATCTTGCGGCCGGTCAACCCGGAGTCGCCATGGGGGCCGCCGATGACAAACTTGCCGGTCGGGTTGATGTAGTATTCGGTATCCTTCTTCAGCAGTCCGGTCGGCCCGAGAACATCCTCGCAGACCTTGATGAGATCCTTGCGGATCTGCGCCAGCGGCACGTCGTCGGTTTGGTGGGAAATCACAATCGTCTGGATCGAGACCGGCTTGCCGTCGATATGGAGGATGGAAACCTGCGATTTGGAGTCGGGCCGCAGGTAGGGAATGGTGCCGGCTTTGCGGATCTTCTGGAGTTCAAAGAGCAGGCGGTGGCTGAAGGCGAGCGGCGCGGGCATCAGCTCGGGCGTCGCGTTGCTGGCATAGCCGAACATCATGCCCTGGTCGCCGGCGCCCTGCTCGGCGAAGAGGCCCTGGCCTTCCGTCACGCCTTGGGAAATGTCGGGCGACTGGCCGTGCAGGCGGTTGATGTATTCAAACGTTTCGGAGCAGAATTCGAGTTCTTCGCGGTTGTAGCCGATCTCGCGCACCACTTGGCGGGCGATGGCATCGGGATCGATCTTATCCCAGCCGGAACAGGTGATCTCGCCGGCGTTGACCACGAGATTGGTGGTGGCCAGCGTTTCGCATGCCACGCGGCTCTTGTGGTCCTGCGCCAGGCAGGCGTCGAGGATGGCGTCGGAAATTTGGTCGCAAACCTTGTCGGGATGCCCTTCGGACACGGACTCGGAAGTAAACACGTGGTCTACGCGGATTTTGCTCATGTGATACCTCTATTCGTTTATTCGGATTAAGTAATATAGTTACGCAATCTAGCGAACGCCCCCGGGCATTTCGATAAAAATGTTCTAAAAAATGCCCGTTTAGGGCTCCGCGCTTGACCCCGTCCCGGCCCGCACCTACTGTGCCCCGCCTACGGAACCCGCATTTATGAGAGAATTCAGCAAAGACGACCTGGTCAACTTCCTGCCGCAGCACACCACCTTTGTCGGCATCGACTCCGACGGTTGCGTCTTCGACACCATGGAGATCAAGCAAAAGCAGCATTTCCATCCCGCCATCATCCGCCAATGGAACATGGAGCCCATTGAAAAGCAGGTGCGCGCCGCCGCCGAATTCACCTACCTCTACTCCACCTACCGCGGCCTCAACCGCTTTCTCGGCCTCTGCAAAACCCTCGAACTGCTGGCCGCCACCGACGCGCTGCGCGACGGCGGGTCCGACGACGCGGCTAGAGCATCAACGCGCTGAGCCTCACATGGCGAAGCTGCTCTTTCACGGGCAGGCTCCGGTCGTTGACGAATTCGGGCTGGGCGTCATTTTCCGACTTGGTGAAGCGATAGACCAGCACGCTCACCTCGTGATTGTCGGTGAACGGCGTGGCCCGCACATCGACCGGCAGCGCGCTCACGGCCTCGGCCCACCAGTTGTCAAATGTCGTGCTTTCCGCAGCCTGTCCGCTGGGACTGAACGGTTCGTCCGTGACGATCAGCGTCAGCGTTCGGAAGTAGCCCTCCGGCGCCTTGATCAGGGCGAGATACAACTCCCACAGGTCCCAGAAGGGCGCCGCCTCCCAAGCGATCGCCTCGGAGTAGCGGTCGGCGCCGGGCAGCGGTGCGCCAAGGTCGTCGATCTGCTCGATACGGGTCATGATGGCGAACCCGCCCGGCACGCCGAGATAGACCGCGTCCGAATAGCCGGCGCTCGCGAGTTCGCTGCGCAGATAGTCGCCGACGCCGCCCAGCGTCCGGGGGCGGTCGCCAAGCGCCGAAGCCAGCCGGG